>NZ_CP172573.1:3382890-3687363 GCF_045999815.1 Butyrivibrio sp. NATIVEDY162 | reverse complement strand
GGTGACTTGTAATAGTTAATTCCACTTTGTAAGAGTAACTTCCACCTTGTAGGAGTAAATTCCACGGGGTGGAGTTTTCTTTTTACAAAAATGATGGATTTTATCCACATTTACGGCTATAATAGCACAAAAGTCGGAAAAATGCGTATGACAATCAGAAGTCGAGTTCACGTTGTCCTGTTAAGAGTTAGTGAATTCCACCCCTAAGAGAAGTAGGTATGAAAGTCATCCAACTACGCAGAACTCCGGCTTTTTTATTATGAAATGGAAGTTTCTGCTCCGCAGAAACCTCGGAATTTAATAGTTAATGATCAAAATACAGGCTGAGACATGATTAACGTCCTCCGGAGGCTCAGGGCTCCGCCCTAAGAACCTGCAAGGGACTAGTCCCTTGACCCTTTAACTGGGCTCTGCCCAGACCCGTCCTCGCCGGAAGCAGGACAGCAAGCATGCTTGCTGTCTGTTAGTTCAGGATAATCCGTGTCACTGCGTCAAGGGCTGCCCGGGCGCAGGCGCCCAGCGTACTGTCCCTTGACTCCGTTCCCGCTCCATTATGAATTATTCTTTTTGAGCAGTGAAGGTTTTAGAATAATGTCATTAGGCTTTATGATTTCAAATCTAAAAAGCTTTAATACCTTCTTGCCATAGATGAATGAGAGCATTGCATAGGGTGGTTTGTTTCCCAGCTCGGGACGGCTATAGGAGTTGATGTGATTCATCATCAGGTCAATCTGTTCCTGAGTATACTTCCCAATGTCTTTTCCTTTTGGAATGACTCTTCTTATAAATTCATGGTTGTTCTCACAAGCTCCTTTTTCGTTTGGAGCTGATGGATTGCAGTAGAATACTCTTGAGCGCAGCTCGCCATCAGAACTGTATTCGAGTGCTTCAGGATTAGAAAATTCTGTTCCGTTATCACATAAAAGGATAGGGAAGAGTTTCATGAAAAGCTTTTTTCCTAAAAGGTCATATATATCATTGAAGATGTCTATAACCGATTGTGAGTCATTTGCCGGTCTAAGAAAAGCAAGCTGGAACTTCTGTAGAACAAAGTGTATTGTCAGGAGAACGGCGCCGCCCTTAATGCCTTCAACTGAATCGAGTTCCACCACAGGAAGTTCCGGATGCTCCTCACGATATTTTAAGTAATCATCGTAGGTACGCCCCTTTCGGCATGCCTTATCAACTTTCAGTGGAACAGATTTGTTCTTTCTTACTCTGAAGCGGACTTTTCTTGGCATATCAACGTTCCTGCCATCAAAGAGTCCGTTGTCCACATATGTGTAAATGGTCTTTTCGCAGCGGAGTATCTTGTCAGGATTGTTAGTGAGGATGTGGTGTATTGACTGCCCATTCATAAGGAGGGGACTTACAACTGAATTGAGCTGCTTAAGTTCCTTCTCTGTGAGGTTGAAGCCGGATCGGGATTCACTCCTTAAGTCTTCGTACTCTTTCTGCGCATAGCGTGCATTATAAAGATGCTTCTCAAGGGTGCATGTGTTTCTCACGCTGCATCCGTTGCATACATATGGAGGCTTTGTATGAAGAGGACAGAGTTCCTTCTCATAATCCGGACATGCAGGTATGCATGATCCACAGCTTCTGCAGTTCTTTTTGTTTTTCCTGGTACACTCGTCACAGGCATCCCCATAGTGAGTGCAGTGTGTTCTGTTGGCGCAGTCATTGAAAGGTCGATAAGGAGCGCCCTTCTTTTCATATATTATATGTGCTCTGACTTCTTTTGAAATAGTGGTACAGTCTTTTCCTATCGCAGCTCCAATGGCTTTAAAGCTGAGAGAGTCATCCAAACCATGCTGGATTTCATAACGCTTGTCTAAATCAAGATGCTTGTTCTTATTAGTGGATTCCATAAGTTCCTCCTTAATGCCGGAGAGCATATGTGGATGAACCTATGGATGATATCAATAAGAATTAGTAAATTCCATACCCGAGTTTGGAATTAGTAAGTTCCATGTCGTGTGTTAAAGGGGTGGAATTTAGTTTTACAAGTTACTTTATTCCTCTATTTGTGGGGTATACCATTTTTTTCGTGACTTTTACGCTTTTATGTATTAAAATATAAAAGTTGCGCTACAAACGAATCTATTTTGTAAAAGAAAAGTTTAATTATTTAGGAGGTATTAAAAATGGATTCAAAACGTATGAAGTGGAGTACACTTGCTTTTATAGCTTTCTCCACTGTATGGGGCTTCGGAAACGTTCTTAACGGTTTCGTTTACTTCAATGGTATTCAGGTTATTTTCAGCTGGATACTCATGTTTGCACTTTATTTTATTCCCTACGCTCTTATGGTAGGTGAACTCGGTTCAGCGTTCAAGACATCCGGCGGCGGTGTCAGCTCATGGATTTTAAACACAACAGGTCCTAAGCTTGCGTATTATGCAGGTTGGACATACTGGGCTTGTCACATCACTTATATCGCTTCCAAGTCTTCAGGCGGACTTAAGGCACTTAGCTGGGCAGTTTTCAGAAACGGTGAGACTTATGACTCTTTCCCTACTCTTGCAGTTCAGCTTGTAACCTTTGCAATTCTTCTTATTTTCTGCTGGGTAGCATCAAGAGGTCTTAATCCTCTTAAGAAGCTTGCTACAATTGCAGGAACAAGTATGTTTGTAATGTCCATCCTTTACATCCTTATGATGTTCGCTGCTCCTGCAATCAATCCCGGAGCAGGCTTTGTATCAATGGATTTTACAGCAAAGAGCCTTATTCCCAATTTTGATGTTAAGTACTTTACATCACTTTCAATCCTTGTATTTGCAGTTGGCGGATGTGAGAAGATTTCTCCCTATGTTAACAAGGTAGAGAACCCCAGCAAAGGATTCCCCAGATCAATGATCACACTTGCCATCATGGTTGTTGTTTGCGCAATTCTCGGAACAATCTCAATGGGTATGATGTTTGATCCTGCAGAGATCAATGCTTCTACAGAAAGCTTCAATGCATACAACTCAAACGGAAGCTACTGGGCATTCCAGAAGCTCGGCAATTACTATCATGTAGGTGACAGTCTTCTTATCATCTACGCTGTATGCAACATGATCGGTCAGCTTTCAACACTTGTACTTAGTATCGATGCTCCTCTTCGTATGCTTCTCGATAACGAGGATGCAAGAGAGTTCATCCCTTCAGGTCTTCTTAAGAAGAACGATGCAGGTGCTTATGTAAACGGTATTAAGATGGTTGCCATCCTTTCAGGTTCAATCATTCTTATCCAGTCATTTGTACCCGGTGCTGCTGCCGTACTTAAACAGCTTACAAAGCTTAATTCAGTATGCATGCCTCTTCGTTACCTCTGGGTATTCTTCGCTTACATGGCTCTTCGTAAGGCAGGCGATAAATTCCCTGCAGAGTACCGTTTCGTTAAGAATCAGGGCGTTGCACTGTTCTTTGGTGGCTGGTGCTTCCTTGTAACTGCAGGAAGCTGCATACTTGGTATGTATGATGCAGATCCATTCACATTTGCTCTTAACGTAATCACTCCTCTTGTACTTACAGGACTTGGTGTAATTCTTCCTATCATAGCCAAGAATGAAAAGTCCAATAAGTCATATAAAAAAGCTGCATAAATTTTCATAGACACCCCAGCTCCGAGGGGGCCCGGATGTAAAGAAAGGCTGCCACACAAAATTGTGTGGCAGCCTCTGTTATTTTGAGCAGATCACTTTGTTTCCTGTTTTCATCTTTTCATCGATTCATATTGCCGTCGTAAACAACCGAATCAACAACTCTTCTACTATCATTGCAATACACAACAATATTTATTCCTTTACCCTGCTTCGCATACTCGACATCATCAATCTTGATAGAGCATGCATCTCCGGCATAATATCCTTTTGAAGTAACAGCATAATCTACAAGTTTATTTCTGGCACTTCCTACATAGTGAAGAGCAGCTCTGTCATAATCCTGACTTACCTGTTCGTCGCTCTTAACACCATAATAGCCTTCGTATTCATCTGTTGGCAGTTCAAATCCCATCTTATTAAACGCCTTCTTAACCTCATCTGTGGCACAGAAGGAAATATCATTTTTACCGGCAACAAGAACCGTATATCTTGGCTTATCTATCTCTTCCAGGTAGTCTTCAATATTCTTGATATTACTTATTTTACAGTCTTCAACAACATGCTGATAATAGTCTTCAGTATCCGCATACTGAGCATCATAATGCTCTCCTTCAACCGAATAGTCATCCTGAAGCAATTTGGCTATATACCTGGATAATCTCTTAGCGCCCCATACATTGGTGTGCCAGTCATCATTCATATCCTTTTTCCACTTAAATCCTGAGCCTTCATATGCTATATACTCATTAAAGTCGCAGAACTCCACATTATGATCGTTGGCATATTGCTGAATTGTATTATGCCTGAACTCATCCCAGCTTGCTGATGGGGTTTTCGTAATTATCAAATCAATCTCATTGTCATCGCAAAGAGTCACTATCTTGTCAAGATACTGCATCATCAACTCTTCCGGCTCTGCATAAGCTTCAAGGTTGCTGACAATAATCGGCTCAAAATCGGAATCTGAAGTACCTCTTTGTCCAAGAGCTGAAAATCCCTTAAGCTCATAATGTCTTTCAAGCTTTACAAATTCAAAATCATTTTCATTCAGATCCATCCATCTGTTATGGAATCTCACATTCTGAAATATATAGCTATTCACCGCCTGCTTCGGATCAAGTCTGCAGATATCGTGTATCGCTTCCCACTTCACCTTGGACCACTTCATGGCATCCATAGCCATTCTGGTAAAGGCCTCTGATGTATTTAATGGTTCCGATGGATCAAAAGGGTAAAGCATATATGCATCAAGAATAACAGCACTGGGCTTTTGATACTTTAACGCCTCCTGTAACCAGTAGTACGATACAACAAGATTTTGCTGCTCACATGCAAGGTTGTAGCTTGTGATTCCATACTTATCATATATCACCTGCGGATTAAAAGCCGCTGCCGCGTGAGAACTTCCCAAAAATAAAACGTCGATCGAATCACGGTCCATTTTGTAAAACCCCTTGTAGGTAGAGGTTGTCGGCCACAAGTCTTCAAAATATTTTTTAGGGGTTATAACATAATTAACTAACACTATTACAAAGCTTGTTATAAGTGCAAATATTATGACCCTGATAGCAAATGTGAAGTGTTTTTTCATTTAAAAACCTCCATAAATAAAATCCTGAGCATCAAAGCCAAAGCCATATGTACCAAACAGTATGATTCCGACAATTGCAGCGAGGTATACGCCCCATCTGAAAACAAGAGGCTGCACATAAACTCTTTCTCCAACAGATCTGCCATCTTCCTGATACTTTCCTACCTTGTGAAGAACATAAATTCCAAGTCCGAGGATCACTATCTCCTTCCACTCAAGTCCAAGAGTAAATATTCTGTTATTAAGGATTACCCAGGGGTTGAACTCTGTTGTCATATCTATAATGAGTTCTACTCCCTTTCTAAGTGTTTCTGCACGAAATATAATCCATGCAAAATTTACCAGCAAAAAAGTACCTGCCATTTTGATCCACTTTTTCTTTTTTGAGTCATCACTTATTTTGCAGATTCCATATATCTTTTCTCTAATATCATATGTGAAGTCACCAATTATCTGATATATTGCGTGAATAAGCCCCCATACTATAAATTTGAATCCCGCACCATGCCATAGGCCGCTTATCAGGAATGTTATGAGAAGGTTAATATACTTTCTGAACTTTCCTTTTCTGTTTCCTCCAAGGGGAATATAAATATAGTCCCTAAGCCATGAGCTAAGGGAAATATGCCATCTTCTCCAGAAGTCCTTTATTGAAATAGCATAATAAGGATGTTCAAAATTCTTTGCAAGTTCAATACCAAACAGTCCGCTCACTCCCCTTGCAAGTGTGGTACATGCAAGAAAATCTGCATATAACTGAATACTATATAAAAATGAAGCAAGCCAGATATATGCACCTGAATATGCGGGATAGTTGTCAAATACCGTATTCACTATTATGGCAGCTTTATCCGCTATTACCAGCTTAAGAAAGAATCCCCAGATTATCTGTTGAAAGCCCTTTACAGTTTTTTCCTCGCTAAATCTGTTACCATGAACCAGCTGATGCTGGAGCTGTCCGTATCTCGGAATAGGTCCCTGAATGAGCTGTGGAAAAAATGAAGCAAAAAGTGCAAACTTTGCAATATTCTTTTCCGGTAGATCTCTCTCCATGTAAATATCTACCATATAGCCTATCAGCTGTAATGTGTAAAATGATATTCCAAGAGGTACCAGAAAACTTATGGGATCACGTCCCATAATCTCAGAAATCACAAAGTTTGTATTTTTGATCACAAGCCATGGAGCTGTAACGCCTGTAATTCCGGCGATCAGCATGACCTTTTTCGCAGTTCCCTTCAATTTGCTCAGAATAAGTCCCGCAAAGAAGCTTATGAAAATCGTACCGAGAAAAATCCACCATCCCGTCTTATAAAAAGCTACATAAAAGGCAATATTGCCGGCAAGCAAAACAATCCATCTTATTTTTATAGGGAAAGCATAATAGAACAAAAGTGTGATAAGCACCAATGCATAATATTTCAAAGAAATATAAATCATTGACGTTCCCTCCCACGCCCAAAAAATCACAAAAATAATCAGGTATCACATCCGCCGGATACAACGGTATAGTGCTCTGATAAAGTATCCTTAAGATACAAAAAAACCATCTTTAGGATTATATCATAAAGATGGTTCCCGTATTGTCTGACTTTATGATGTTTTTTGCATCACTTCCTGCTCATGCAGTTCCTGTATATCATCCAGAGCTGAAAGCATCGGCTTTATATCCTTACCTCGTATATTTCTGTCCACATAGTTTTTGGTTATCTTCATCACTGTTCCGCTAAGTGTGATAACACCTATAAGGTTTGGAATAGCCATCATTCCGTTGAAGGTATCGGACAGATCCCATGCAAGTGTCAGATCCATTGTCGCACCAATAACAACAAACGCAACAAATACTATCTGATAAAACTTAACGCTTTTTGTTCCAAAAAGATACTCAAATCCTTTACTTCCATATTGACTCCAACCAAGCACGGTTGAAAAAGCAAAACACAGTATGGCAACTGCAATAAATGCTGCCCCGAATTTTCCATATACTGTTGAAAAAGCCTCTGCTACAAGAGCAGTTGAAACCTGATCTGAGAGCACTTTTCCCGTATCAAGATCTACAAGACCGCTTGAAAGAATGGAAAAAGCCGTTATCGTGCAGACTATCATGGTGTCCGCAAACACTTCAAAGATTCCCCACATACCCTGAATTACAGGTTCTCTTACATTGGAGCTTGAGTGAACCATTACTGATGAGCCAAGACCTGCCTCATTAGAGAACACGCCTCTCTTCATACCCCACTGTACAGCCATGGCAACACCGCTTCCAACTATTCCTCCACCTACAGCTCTCATTCCGAATGCACCCTTGATAATAGATGCAAAAACTGCGCCGAAATTGCCTATATTTATAATGCATACCACAAGAGCTCCGATAACATAAATGATTGCCATAAAAGGAACCAGCTTCTCTGTAACCGCTGCAATTCTCTTAAGACCTCCAACAATAACCAGCCCTGCAAATATCATCAGCACAATACCTGTAATAATGTGCGGAATTCCAAAAGCCGAGTTCATATTAACTGCTATTGAATTAATCTGTCCCATATTACCTATTCCAAAGGAAGCAAGTACGCAGAATATACTGAAAAGGACAGCCAAAATACTGCCTATCTGCTTGCAACCCTTCTTTTCTCCAAGGCCGTCAGTGAGGTAGTACATAGCACCACCGCACCACTCATTTTTCTCATTTCTTCTCCTGTAATAAATGCCGAGAACATTTTCAGAGAAGTTAGTCATCATCCCGAAAAACGCAACGATCCACATCCAGAATATTGCTCCGGGGCCACCTGCAGCAATAGCAGCAGCAACGCCGGCAATATTACCTGTTCCTATTGTAGCTGCAAGCGCCGTACAAAGGCTCTGGAACTGAGAAATCTGTGTATCCTCTTTATGTGTATGAGCTGTTACATGATCATCCTTAAAAATGCCGCCAACTGTATTCCTTACCCAATGTCTAAAATGTGATATCTGGAAAAACCTTGTGAGGCATGTCATTAAAATTCCACATCCAACCAGAAGAATCAGCATAGGCAGTCCCCATACAAATCCATTTACAGCGTTGTTTACTGTCTCCACCATTTTCAAAAATTCACTCATAAGCTCTCTCCTAACATTATCTTTAGTTAATAATGGATAACCGGGAAGATGTCCCAATCAAGATTGTATACATTGATACATTTGTTAGCATTTTAAAGCATTAAAGTGTTAACGTCAAGAAGTATCTAAAAAACAGCGAAAAAAGTCCTGATTATTAAGCTTCATTTTGTATACTATTAGGCTTGTTTACCCTGAAGCATTTTGTATAATATGTAAGGATTTTTTAGTAATACCGAGGTTAAAAAATGAATTATTTAAAGCAGTTTCTAATCATTCTGGCTGTTTCTCTTTTAGGTGAGATTTGTAAAGCCTGTATTCCTCTACCTATACCGGCAAGTATTTATGGAATGGTTTTCATGTTTGTATTCCTTCTTACAGGTATAATAAAGCTCAGCCAGGTCAAAGATGCAGGCAAGTTCCTTATAGAAATTATGCCTGTCATGTTCATTCCGGCAGGAGTAGGGCTTATGGCTTCATGGAATGTGCTTCAGACAGTACTTCTTCCGGTTTCAGTTATTACCGTTATAACAATTTTCACTGTAATGGCTTCTACTGGATTGATTTCTCAGGCTGTTATAAACAGAAAGAAAAAAGCATCTGATGATGTAACATCTTTTAAGGAGGCAGCATGATTACTGAGTTTATGAAAAACAGTGCCTACGCCGGTGTTACAATAAGTCTTATCTCTTATAGCTTAGGTGCATGGCTAAAAAAGAAATTCGGATTTGCTTTTTTTAATCCGCTTCTTATATCTATAATTGCGACTATTTTGTTCTTGTTTACCTGTGGTATCGATTATGATACTTATAATGAAGGTGCAAAATACCTCAGCTGGCTCCTGACTCCCGCTACCGTATGTCTTGCCATACCGTTGTATGAAGAGCTGGAGCTTCTAAAAAGTAATGCAAAAGCAGTGATTCTTGGCATAACAGCAGGAGTTCTCACAAGTCTTGCCACAGTATTTGTTTTGGCAAAGCTCATGGGCCTGTCTCATGAAAGCTACGTCACTCTTCTTCCAAAGTCCATTACTACAGCCATCGGCATGGGTGTATCCGAAGAATTGGGTGGCTATGTCACCATCACAGTAGCGGTTATTGTTATCACAGGAGTCCTTGGGAATATTTTTGGAGAATTGATATGTAAGATATGCAGAATCCATGAGCCCATATCAAAAGGTCTGGCACTTGGAACTGCCGCACATGCCATTGGCACAGCCAAAGCCATGGAAATCGGAGAAATAGAAGGTGCTATGAGTTCTCTTTCCATAGCTGTCGCCGGAATTTTGACTGTACTATTTGCAACTATGTTTGCAGGGCTGATCTGACTATAGCTACATGACCTGTTAAAAAAGGGCTGATCTGACTACATCTAAATGACCTGTTAAAAAAGGGCTTCTACAACGATTTAATATAGAATCTGTTCATAGCGCTATGCACTATTTCCTTAGGTTTTTCTATTTCTCTGTAGCCACATTTTTCATAAATGTGTATAGCCGCTTTCAGGTTGTCATGGGTCTCAAGATATGCATATTTATATCCTGAATCTATCATTTTCTTTTCAACGAGTGCGATAAGTTCATATCCAAGTCCCGAGCCCTTCACCGGTTCAGCAAGATATAACTTTTGAAGTTCAGCAGTATCTTCCTTCAACTCAAACTTAGCAAATCCGATGCCTCCAATAATAGTTCCATCAGAATCCTCAATAACAAAATATTTTTTATCTTTTGTTCCGTAAATATCGCTGAGACGATCTAAGCCCTCGTCATAATAGACAGTTCCCGGAATATCCAGGTTATATTTTTCAAGATTATCTCTTACGATCTTTGCAATCTGTGTATTATCAGCTGCTGTAATTTCTCTGTATTTAAGCATTTGCTTCCCCATGTTTTGTGCTCAGTCTTACAAACAGCAGATTTCTTAGTGTTCTGCTATTTGTTTCAATACATACTCAAGCTCTACATCTTTTCCAATACTATCCGGATTCCAGGGAATATATACATCAACCGGAACACCTTTTTGTCCAAGCCCTTTTCCATGGTCAATTCGTGTATCCCTTGAAGTAGGATAAACAAGTTTAAAATCATCAAAATCAACCATTGATACGTTTGAGTAATCAGTTATTCCTGCAGTAGGTCTGCCCACTATAGTCACTTTGGGAGAAAATGACATTGCCTCTACGAAGGAATCACCTGAAGATCCACAGCCTTCGTCAGTGATGATCCATACTTTCTCCGGATTTGTCCTTCCACACATATCAAGAGGCGTATCATCCCTCTCCTCAATCAAACCTTTTCCAAAGTTTGATTTGAGATCTGATAGCATCTTATCAGCTATAGGTTTTACATCCTCAGGAATGCTGTCACCAAAGAAGCTCTTTATCAGCTTGATCCTGTCATTACAGTTTCTCTCCGAATAATTAATAGCTACAGGATATTGAATATTCACATATTTATTTACCGGTTCTCCATTAGGAAAACAGTATTCAAAAAGAGGAAAGTAAGCTAAATCAGCTCCTCCTCCATTTCCACGGACATCAATTATCAGGTTCTTACAGGTATCAAGCTCTTTTTTGCAATCATCAAATAATTTGCTAATGGCATCTGCATCTACAAAATCCTTAAATCTAAGGTATAATGTGCCATTTTCATAAGTTCTAAAATGATAATCCGTCTCTTGTTCTGATTCTGTTCCGCGCTTAAGCTGTACCTCTTCAATGGTTCCGTCATCATGCTCCACAGTCAGATAGTGATAAAAAGTGATAATCGAAGGCCATAGCATTCCCTGTCGTTCCAATGACTCTCCCATAAGCATAACTTGTTCCTTTTTTTCTATCTCCGGTATAGTCATTCCATCAACCTGTGTTATCTTGTCCCCCGGAATTAGTCCTGTGTCCTTATTGGCTCCTGTGACATAGAGCTTATCTTCATATCTCATTACAGAAAAGCCTGTATTTTTCATAGTAGTATCGCGAAAGCTAACATGTGCATACACCTTGAACCCGGAAAGATATTGCTGAACAACATGAACAAACTCGCTTCTCTCCATATCATTAGTAATTAATTTTGAATATTTTTCGTGTTCCCCGGCTCCGTAATCAGGATATGTTGCAGAGTCCTTTTCCATGATACTTACTATCTCACTAAAAATTTCTTTATAAGTCACTTTTTTCCTCCCCTTTTCCCCATTTTTCCTTAGCAGATTTTGTTTTTCTGCTACTATTCACATTTTAGTTCATGATAGCAGAGTATTTTATACATCTAGTTCTGCTACCATCCTCTGTTGGCGCTAAGGTAGCAGAATACTTTGCTATTCTTTCTCTGCTACCATCCTCTGTTGGCGCTAAGGTAGCAGAATACTTTGCTATTCTTTCTCTGCTACCATCCTCTGTTGGCGCTAAAGTAGCAGAATACTGTGCTATTCTTTCTCTGCTACCATCCTCTGTTGGCGCTAAGGTAGCAGAATACTGTGCTCTTCTTTCTCTGCTACCATCCTCTGTTGGCGCTAAGGTAGCAGAATACTTTGCTATTCTTTCTCTGCTACCATCCTCTGTTGGCGCTAAGGTAGCAGAATACTGTGCTCTTCTTTCTCTGCTAATATCCTATGCTGGCGACAGGGTAGCAGAATACAAAATATCGAGTAATTTGCAAATAGTCTTTACATATTTACCAATTATATCTAGCGAAATTTATTACTGCAAGCAATTTGATTTTTGTTAAGTTATATCAGATATTCACATATTAGCTGCTCTGCTACAGCTGTGTTAAGTGCATAGTTTGATGTTTCAAAAGTAACAATTAATCTCTGCCCGGGCAAAATACCATTCTTAGTATATAAATCCACCTTTTTTATTGCCTTTTCTGCATATTCCGGATCATCCATTCTGCCGTCATGCTCCCAGTATATTTCTTTATGAGTCTTTTTACTTAAAAATGTAAAGTCCGGATAGACTATGCCATACCCTTTTAGCATCAATGGGCACTCATACTTATATTCTATTCCTCTGTCGTAAAACATATCAGCCAGAATTTTTTCAGATTTAGACCTCACGCGCTCGCCCTTTTTTGAATAGATTTCTATAGTACCTTCCTTAAATCCTTTTCCATTGTACGGAATAGATTTCCAACGTGACACTTTTTGCTCCCATGGTTCTTCGACCGGATTTATCAACGCTTTTCTTTTTGGGATCAGTCGATCATAAATCACAGCTATTTCTTCATCGGAGTAATCTTTGTTTAATGTCTGAATCTGTCTTAGTCTCTTATCAACTATCTTTTTGATTTTCTGATTATAAGTTTTTTGAGCTAACTCCCGAGCAAGTCCAATTTCTTCTTTTTTCAGATATTCTCCCTGCTTTTGAAATATTCCATTCTTTTCAGTACAATGCATATACTGTGTGAATTTGCCTGTTGATGATATTCTTAGACTTCCGCCCGGAACATTTTCAAGTTGTACGTCAACTATTTCCTTTATCTTTTCTAGTCTTGTCTCTTCGGCAGTCAAATATTCTTTTAGTCCTACCATATTTTTCATTTCCTCCTTTAAATTTTTCTGCTACCTTTCGTGATTGTTTCTGCAGTATCAGAATAAATTGCCATTCTTTCTCTGCTAACTATTAGGATTATCGCTACAGTAGCAGAACATTTTACTATTTCGGTTCTGCTACCCTTTGGGATTGTCTCTGCAGTAGCAAAACAGCTTGCTATTTCAGTTCTGCTACCTTCCGGGATTGTCTCTGCAGTAGCAGAACAGCTTGCCATTTCAGTTCTGCTACCTTCCGGGATTGTCTCTGCAGTAGCAGAACAGCTTGCTATTTCAGTTCTGCTACCTTCCGGGATTGTCGCTACAGTAGCAGAACATTTAACTATTTCGGTTCTGCTACCCTTTGGGATTGTCGCTACAGTAGCAGAACATTTTACTATTTCGGTTCTGCTACCTTCCGGGATTGTCTCTGCAGTAGCAGAACAGCTTGCCATTTCGGTTCTGCTACCTTCCGGGATTGTCTCTGCAGTAGCAGAACAGCTTGCCATTTCAGTTCTGCTACCATCTGAGAATTGAGTCATAGTAGCAGTAGTGCACCTGCTAATTAAACTCTTGAAATAAAGTTAAATATAAGTATGGGAATATAAGGCAGCTTATAGACTATATATCCTGCAGCCTCCATAGTTAACACGAAATTATCAAAGGTTTATCTGACGACAAACCGAGCTTATAATAATACATTTGCTAGCATGTGTCAATTTGCATTTATTTTATGATTGCATAAAAGTTTCTATTATCTGTTTATACAACATTTTGGGCTATTTAGGATGACATAGCGCATTCTTCTTTTTTATGACATAGCGCATTCTTCTTTTTGTGATGTAGCGCATTCTTCTTTTTGTGATGTAGCGCTGACATAGCGCATTCTTCTTTTTTGTTCCGTAGCGCTTTCTTCTTTTTTACTGTTGTTACAGTTTGTTAGCATCTAGTGTCTTGTCTGAATGACAATTTGTTTAATTACTTGTCTAATTCTCAATATGCATCGTCATCTTCAATCGCCGTAGCCACCGCTACGACTCATTCAGATTCCTAGCCTATTGAGAATGATACTTCGTAATTAAATCAAAAGTCATCCAGACAAAACACTAGCAATAACAAGCTTTTGGATTTCTCACGATTAATGCTATGATACTTATGCCGTTAACCCAGATAATATCACAAGCTTAATCACACTCCAGGTGAACCTTTATAGACGCAGGGATCAACATTAGTCCCAGCTAAGATTCTATTCAAATTAAAATATGCTCAATAGAAAAATCACATGCTAAGAGATCAAATGGATAAACACTAACTATATATAAAGCACAGAAAGGCAATGCCTATATGAAAATCAGCTATCACTTACCGGGACTGTTTGAGTTCTACGAATTATATAAATTGTTTTTACCACTTTTCAGAAATCACAGAGAGTATTTCTATGATTGGTGCGAGATTGGCTCGATATACGGTGCGCCGGGAGACTGCTTGTGGGGCGGCGGAAGAGTCGGCTTTGGAGAAGAAGCTCCGGAAAAAGTTGCCGGTCTTATGAATGAATATAATATTTCTGCGAGACTGACCTTCAGCAATTCACTTATTGAGGATAAGCACCTATCTGACAAAAGATGCAATTATCTTTGCTCATTGTTTGAAAAAAGCAGAAATGTGCAAAACGGGATAATCATATATTCTGATCTATTGCTTGAATATATTAAGGCCAGATATCCCGGCTTTTACTTTGTCTCTTCTACAACAAAAGTTCTTACGAATTTTAATGATTTGCAAACTGAATTAAACCGCAAGGATTTTCAATATGTTGTACCTGATTTCAGGCTTAATAAAAAAATGGATATGCTAAACTCTCTTACAGATCATCAGAAGCGAAAGGTAGAATTTTTATGCAATGAATGTTGCAGCTTTGAATGTACTGACCGAAAAAAATGCTATGAAAATGTCAGCAGAAAAAGTCTTGGAGAATATTGTGATGATCACATCTGTCATTCACCAAATGCAGGACGAGGCTATCGTTTTTCTGATGCCATGAAAAATCCCGGCTTTATTGGTATAGATGACATACAAAACTCCTACATGCCTGCCGGATTCACCAATTTCAAAATTGAAGGACGGAGCCTTGGCAGCGCAATAATATTAGAATTTCTGATCTATTATATGACTAAGCCGGAGTACGCTCTTAATGTTCGTGAAGAAATCTACCTGGACAGTATGTTGGATCTGTTTTAAAAAACTTAGGTTCCACCACTATCCCAATAGCCATAGCAAGCAGGCAAGAGTTTGATTCTGATATTTAAGATATGATATCCCGATATTACTAAAATCACTTTATGACAACCTTATTCTTGCCAGTATTCTTTGCCTCATAAAGAGCTTCATCAACACGCTTAAGTGTTTCGTAATAATCTCCGGTATATCCCGATACGCCTATGGAAACAGTGAAGGGTACAGGTATGTCTTTTGCATTTTCAATTTCAGTCCTGAACTGTTCCATGCGAGCGCAGGCATCATTTACGCTGCAGTTTCTAAAAATCAGTACAAATTCTTCCCCGCCATATCGTATAACATAGTCATCCTTATGGGTCTCATTATTCAGTTTCTGACCTATAAAGCAGAGAGCCAGGTCACCGGTATAATGACCGTTTTCATCATTAATCTTTTTAAAATCATCTATATCCAGCATAACCAATGTTATCGGTTCCCCCGGTTTTTGTATTTTTAATGAATTATCCTGAACTATTTTTTCCAGAAGGTGTCTGTTGTATACCATTGTCAGAGGATCAGTTATCATAGACATTTTAAGTTTCTGAGTAACTCTGTAGTGGTCCAGATAAAAAGCGGTCATAATATAATGAACGACCACAATGCCAATAATACAGGGAATTTCCAGTGAAAGAATCACATCATAGTTGGTGTAATGGTTAAAACTGTTGGTGATAATAATCTCGATTATGAACACAAATCCATTGATCAGAGTATCTATTGGTGTCGCTACAAATCCAATCACCATCCACAGAAGATTAACTACAATGATACCTGTAATGGAATTACTGTTGTCACTCAGATTGTAGGCTGCCCAGCTTGCAGCAATAACCATCCCCTGTCCAAGAAAAAAATCCATAAAAACAATTACACGGGCGCTTTCCCTTACATCTGTAACAACAAAAAAAATGGCGATAAATACCAGGATTGAAAGTCTTGGAATGAGTGTCGGAAGAGCGGATCCATTTATCATATAATCCGAATAGATAAAACATATGGTAGTCAAACATGCAACTATAAGGCTAAGTTCGACTATCCCCTGATAATAATCGCACTTATCCTTATAAAAATCGGCCTTTTCACTCGAGCTCATTGAATGTAAATCTCTCATTAATCCGGCAATCGTTCTGACACCTTTAATTATCCTCATATTTGATACCTCTGAATCATCAGCACAAATACTATATATATATTCTCTATTCTATCATACATACTGTATAATCAGTTTTCTGAGTCTATAACTTTATATAAAGAAATCTAATCACTTATTTTCCTGAATTATGATCGTCTGCTCATTTTCAGCACTACCATATATGCTTTCAGGTATTACGCCACCAAACTCCTCTTTTAAGTAATCAATAATGGCATCCGTTACATAGATTCCTGTATCGTAATGATCACTAGCGTTTTTAAACACTCCATAACCTCCGCCACCGGATGCGCAGTAATCATTTGTCACTATTGCATATGTATCATCTAATGAAAAAGGCTGTCCGTTTATTTCATGTATGGTAACTCTCCGGATTATGACAGGTCTATGGTAGTCTGATGTGGGATAAACTTCCCCTTCGGCAAAAGGGACTGTTGTATCAATTGTAAATTTAATCCCTGCTGTCTGAGGATAAGAACCGCACTCCTGTGGTATGCAAAAAGTAGATGCTTCAAGAGCTTCCAAAAGCTGCTCTCCTGTCAGGCAGACAACTGTAATTGTATTTGCGTATGGAAGAGCATCTATAAAATCATTCTTTGTGACATTACCTTTTCCAATACTTTTCTTTACCGAACCGCCGTTTATAACAGATACTACATGATCTTTTTGAACAGTTACAATACCATCTTCTCCGGTAATACTCCAAACCAGCGCATCTGTCACAAGATTCCCCATATTAGTCTCCTGTGTTCTGTTCCCGGGAGATCTATCCCCCACAAGATCGACTTCGCTTTCGACAACCACAATGCCATTTTCATCCTGAACTCTTTTTATTATTGAATTAATAGTAGCTTTTGCTGCAGGATCAGGCTCCAGAGCATTTTTAACGTTTTCAAAATCCAACAGATAATGATCTTCTATCGTTTTTTTCGCATCATCAATTATTACAACACCAATGTTTTGAAATTGCGCTCCGGTAGATGACACAGGCTCTCCATTTACTCCCTGCGTCATGACTGTATGCGAATGAGCGTCAAGCATAATATCCATACCTTTTGTATTTGCATATACATCCAAGCTCCTGTTTCCATCGATGGCTGACTCTTCTTTAACCCCCAGATGACTGAGGCATATTATAAGATCACTTCCCTGCGCCTTCAGTTCGTTTATCTGATTCTGAGCACAGTCATACATCTCTTTTCCCGATAAAAATTTTAGCCCTTCTACATAAACAGGCTTGACACCATGTGGCGTTTCAGGAGTAGCCAGACCAAAAAATCCCAGCTTTACGCCGGATTCAGTAACATAAATAGTATTGGGATCAGTAATAGAATCATTATTGGAATCATATATATCTGCGCAGATAATCCGAAAATCCGCAGAAGACAGATAAGCTTGCAAATTGTCAAAACCATAATCAAATTCATGATTACCAATCGTTGCAATATCATAACCAGCTGCGTTCATTGCATTAATGGCATCAAGCCCCTTATACGTACCCTGGCTATAGTCACCGGAATCCACCAGTATTACTTCAGCACCATCCTTTTGCAGCTTTTTCTTTAAAGCCGCTACATATGCATATCCCTCTATGGCACCATGCACATCATTTGAATGAAGGATTATTGTCTTGCCGGATAAATCATTCTGCACCTCGACAAATGCCCTGATGTCAGACTTTACATCATAGGCCCTGGAGGGGACTGATGAAAAACCTGTCAGGACAGAAATCACCAATGCTAAAATAAGAAATAATGATTTATTAACGCTATTTCCTGCCATAGAAAACATCCATATCAACCTTCCCTTCGGACTTGGCCACAAGAAGCGTTCCTGCCATATCTCCTGTAATATTGTTAACCGTACTAATCATATCGATAACAGAATATATGGGTATTAAAAGCCCCAACGCTTCCATCGGAATCCCTGCCTGTGCAATCACTATGCCCATGCAAACAATTCCGTTTCCCGGCACACCCGGAGAACTTAAAGATAAAAGAACTATCGTTATTACAAGTGGAAGAAGCTGAGATATTGAAATCTCCATTCCATACGCTCTCATTAAAAAGAGTATCCCTGAAGACAGAAAAATGCAGCATCCATCCATATTTAAGGTTGCACCAAGCGGTATTGTGAAATTACATAGTGAAGGAGCAATCCCCAATTTTTTTATACATGTTTCCAGATTGGTAGGCATTGCAGCAGAACTGGAGCTCAGTGCAAAGCTTGTAATCATGCTCTCCTTTATATTGAAATAAAATCTTATAGGATTTATTCTTCCAAGCACAAAGAGAATCACTCCATAAATACACATCATAACAAGCATAGTTAAAACTATTGTAACTGCCTCTGCCAGTACATTTTTTAAAACTCCCACACCTGAATCGATTATAATAAGAGATACTGAAGAAAATACAGCAAGTGGAATTAACTTAGTCACCAAGGTTGTCAGTGTTAAAAACAATGAATTACAGGCTTCGAAAATTCCCCGCAGCGTAACTGCATACTCTCCTATCATTCCCAAAACCACACCTATCAGGATAGCCAGAAACATTATCTGCAATGTATCATTTTTTACAAGCGGACTGACCAGATTGGCGGGCACAATATTAACTATAGTATCTATGATTGAAATATCCTCATTATCATAATCACTTGTATCCTGAACAGAAATATCTGTCTTTAATGCAAATCCCGCGTTCCCCGGTTTTATAAGTCTTGTGCCTGTAAACCCCAGAATAACAGCAAAAAATGTGGTCAATAGATAAAAAGCCATAATTTTAGCCGCAACTTTTCCAAGATCTGCTATATTCTTAAATTGTGAAATACAGGTAGTCAGTGAAAAGAAAATTACCGGCCCTATGACAATACCAAGGGCGTTCATAAACATTGTCCTGATTGGTTCAAAAATGTAATCCGATACCCCTTGTGCAACAAAATCCGGCACTAAGCTTTTAATCAGTAGCCCGCAAACGAGGCCTGCCAATATAGCAACAAGTATCGTATAAAGCGACTGCTTACCGGTTTTTTCCACAAGAATACGGAATTTATTGCAGTTATTATCATGGCTGTATTTATATCGTTCACCATAGGAGCGTAAAAAAATATTCCTTATGGCGTCTTCAACATGGTCCTCTTCTACTTCATAAAGGCCAATGTCTTTCTCTGAAGCTAGCTCGAAAGCCTCTCCTCTCATGCTAAGTTCCAGACTTGTATCTCCCAGAAAAGATGAAACACAGATATGCAATCTTGCACCATCATCAGCATATTTTGTAAGGAGTACAATGGTCTCCTCCGCTAAAAGCTCAGTCTTTAAAATGTATGATTTGGAAAGATTCTTTTTTTCCAAAAAGTCTCTTATGAATTTAAGAGCCTTTTCAAGATAATCTGATTCATCAGGCTTAATATACAGTCTTTTCATCAGCATCCTCCGAAAATAGCCACATTAACACCTGAATTAATCATACGATATATAGTACCTGCTAAGTATAAAAAAATGGTTAAATTTTTGTAATTTATGCATTCGACAGAACACGCCCCTTACAGCGCGAGGACCTGGCCTAGTACGATTGTTGCATTTCTGAGGAAATTCAATAATCAATAGTCTCCTGTGTATGTATCCTAAGTTGGTTTTATTCCGGCTTTTTAGTGAGATACAGCACATATGTGTCTTTGAAAATGATACGGTTACCTGCTTCAAGAACAGCTTCTCTTATGCCGTTGTAGAAATTGTCCCTGCAGTAATCCGGCAAAACTATGTGGTCGCAATGTGTTCCGCAAAAGGCAACGTACTCATCTGCGGTGAAGATGCGTTCACCGTAAAACTCACGTTTTTCAAAATCCACAAATCCATAGTTAACAGCATTTTCGTATTTAAAACCTCCATGCTTGTACTCTGTCTCAGGTTTGAAATACTCGTCATATACCTTTTGGATCTTATCAAAAAGCTCCTGGTTCGGAGTTTTATAATCGGCTTTAGTAAGCATCATTGCTAAAGTTCCGCCGGACTTTAGTAAATCAAAAGATTTTGAAAAAGCTATGTTCTCAGGGATCCACTGGATAGTTGCTGCGGAGTATATAAGATCATATTTTTCTTCTCCAAAATCGTGAGTAATAAAGTCATCATTAACAATATTGAAGTTGTCATAATGTCCGTACTTCTCAATCATTTTCTGAAAAAGGTGCTCTCCAAGCTCTATAGCATGATAGTCGCACCCGGTTCTCAAAACAGGTTCCGTTGACTGGCCGGTTCCCGGGCCAAGCTCAAGAACCGACTTGCCTCTGCCAATCTCTGCATAGCTTATCAGATCATCAAAAAGCTCCTTGCTATATCTTGGACGATACTTGTCAAACTGCTCCGGTATGGTATCAAACACTTTTCTGAATTCTGTTTCATAAGCCTTTTCTTTTCCCTGTGGCCCCATTTCATACCTATCCTCTCTTTATCGAATTAAGCTTTTGCTCTTTATTATCATATCTGCATTAACCACCATCATTCTGCACGTGAATTTTAATTATCTGCTTTCTCCAGATATGAATTTCTTGTACTCATTAAGTGCAGCATGTTCACGCCTGTAAAGCCCGTAGACTGCTATGTCTGAGCTGTGGTAGTCTTCATATTTTCCGAATATCTCCAGTGCCTTCTCAAGCGAAACCCATGCATTGGTGTATCCTGCCAGCATTTCTGCTTCTGTAAGGTGCTGCACTCCGGTATCTTCTATCATCTCGCATACAAAATAATGATTGATGTGCCTCCATACGTCAAAGAGCTCCTCAATATCCAGATATGCAGCTGTCGCCTTTGTCCTGTAGCCTGTCTCCTCCAGCATCTCGCGCTCGCAGCACTCGGCGTAGCCTTCATGCCCTTCCACTCCGCCGCCCGGAATTATGTACAATCCGCTCTGTGGCTCATGGCACAAAAGAACTTTTCCGTCCCTTACAAGTATTCCTCTGCAGGCATGGCGTATCTTCTCTATACGTCCAAGATAGTCGTCGTTTATAAGCTGCATCTGAACCGGAAAGCTGTCTTCAAACTCTTTTACCTGCTCACAGATTCTGTCCGAAACTTCACTTACAAATTTAAATATCATATCCGATTGATAATACTTATGCCCGGAAACATCAATAGGCTCGGGAAGATTGTACTGCACATCTATGAGATGTCTTTTCATCTTAGTCATACAGGAAGCTTTTACATAGTCCTCAAAATCTTCTTCCCCGGAACCCTCCAGAAGCTGCATTATATCGTCTCCGTCCTGGATATTCTGATAAAGCCATCTGTCTATCCTTGTTGACTCCGGATAGTACGCCTCTTTAAATCCATCATAGGTCATTGGCGGAATCATCTCTTTTTGCAGAGCACGCCAGATCAGCAGATCGTTCCAGTAATCCGTGAGGCAATGCACCACTATACCGATGTAGAATGCCTTTCGGATATTGTCATTTTCTTTAACCACATATTTATTCCAAAAGGCTTTTATATTTATGATCCAATTATCGTAGTTCTGCGTATCTCCCCATGGTCCGCAGTTTTCGAATAAATGGGAATGGATTTTTTTACTCAGATAATCCTCGTCAAAGTGCACCGAATCGGGCGCCACGCTGCCGAGAATATATTCAGCTCTCCCCTCTGTTATTTTCAGCCTGTCTATAAGTTTGTAGGCAATTACCATATGCGTAATCTGTCCTGCCATGTTGTTTTTCTCTCCTATCACTCTTTTGCCTGCTTAGGGCACTTTCTAATCGCCTTACATTTAGCGCTTTCCCCGCTTTAGTCACTTGCAAAACACCTGTCATTTAGCGCTTTCCCCGCTTTAGTTACTGGCAAATTACCTGACTTTTAATGCTTCCCCGCTTTAACAACCAGAAAGTCCGGCTTATGGAAAAGATCCTTATGCTCCGAAAATTTCTTTAGCAGTTCATCGTCAGGGAGCGGCTCTACAATTTTTCTATATTAAAACCTGCTTCTAACCTTCAAAGAATGTTTCGTTGTCAAATATATTCTGTTTAGCCATTTCATCCTCCTAAAAATATAAATCCACCTTAAGGGCTTCCCTAAGGAAAGAGTCAACAGTTTTTTCATTTTTCTCTAAGTATTATAGCAGGAAACGTTTTTTCAACTTTATCAATTCTTAATGAATATCTGAACAACATGATTGGAATATCCCATCAGGTCCGCTCTCTCTGCTGTTGCAATCAAGTACTGAATCCATTCATTATATGAGGCTTCGGACATATTGTTTACAGACTCTCTTATAACCTGTGACAGGCCATCCTGTGCAAATCTTGGTCCCTTTGATACAGGCAAAGTCTCTAGTACTTTATCGGTAAGTTCATCAATTGCAGATATGGTATGCAGCTGTATAGATGAGCCTGTATTATCAGTAACCAGCGCAGTATCTCTCTCATATCCTATTTCATTTATTTCTTCCGCAGGGTTTTCACTCTGGAAAATATATTCTATAAGCGGAGCATCCTGAAGAACAAAAGAGACAAATATTGGAGCACCTTTCTTTGCCACACGCGCAGCCTCTTTTATCGCCTTTACTCTTTGTTCAATACTTTCCAGATGATAAATTGGGCCAAGTTCAAGAACAAGATCATATACATCATTTGAAAAATCATGTAAATCCAGTGCATTTCCCAGCTTTACGCTTACATTTGACTTATCCTTGAATAGCTCCTTCATCCTTGCAACATTATCCGGATGCAGGTCTATGGCATCAATGTAAAATCCTTCCTCTGCCAAAGCCTGTGTATATGCACCGCATGCCTGCCATCAAGCATAATACTACCGCCTTTATTGGGATCTACAGTATACATTGCTCCCGTTTTTTGTGCGATTACAGACTCAGTGACATAATAAGAATTATCTCCGTCAAATATTCTGGTTACAACCGCCATTACCATTTGGAACACTACAAGTGCAAAGAATATTCCGTAAAAGATCTTGGTGTCTATGCTAAGGCTCTTTATATCAGGCTTTTTAAACACAGTCTTATTAAATCTGAAAATACCTGCCACAGAAAATAGCAGTACCACCAAAAGGCTCCATTTGAAGCACGTTTCAAATGCATAAGGCTTACTTGCAATTGTCATAATACATAAGATGGATATTATCTGAATAATACCCGAATAGATAAAAAAGCCAAGTAAAAAAGTAATTCCCGGGGTTCTAATTTCTTTTTTCAAAATTAATTTGAACAGTTGTCCTATACACATAGGTACTGTGAACATAAATATTACAAGTCTGAGTATAGATCATATTGTCATTGACATTCTTATATCTGCCCCTCACTAATGTCATGAACTTTTTTCATAGATTCCATATCCATAAGGCACACTGCTTTATTTGCCTTACCTGTATTTAGGATTTCCTCTGCCCTGTCAAATATCCAGAATTTTAAATGTATATCCGGAATCACAAGTACTTTCATTATTCAAAATCTCCTTCCAGCATTTATTTAGTGCTAAAGAAATCAATTATCTGCTTAACAGAAACCGGATAAAAACTGTTGGCCTCTCCCCCCCAACATCATATTAATGTTGACACTCTTCTTGAATCCGGTCACTTTTTGTAGCAATGCCAGAACTGGCTTCTTGCCTCAAGCACAAACTCACCGTCTTTTTCAATTTTATCTTCAAAATATGCAAGGAGCTTGTTCTCATATCCGGCAATAGCTTTCTCATGAGCCCTGTAGTAATCCTTCATCTTCTCCACGATTTCTTTTGCCTCAGTGTAATGCCAAAAATTAGGCAAAAGAACTGACTCCACCCTTGCAAAATATTTCTCCATCATGGAAATATACTGATTTCTCTTCTCTGTCTGACCAGCTATTGTTTCATCTATGAATGATGTGTCTTCACCTATAGCTTCAATAGCTTCTTTAAAGAGATTGTTCCAGTTTGCCACGTTAGCACCGTTGAAAGAAAACAGACCATCCTCTGCGACTGCCTTGCCGGCATGTGCCACGATAGTTTCGATATCTTTTATCTCAGAATCAAGATAATGAGCTATAACTACGTCATATTCGCCGTTTTCATCAATCTTGTCCCAGGTCTTCTCATCCTCAAGATTCGCAAATTCAAGCTTAATGTCTACGCCTTCAGGCAGTTTATCTTTGTTCTCAGGAATGAACTTTGCAAAATCATCTGCCCAGCTGCCGTGAATATCATACCCTGTAATCTTTGTTCCCTTGGGAATTTCAGTCCAATTGTTTCTCCAGAGCTTAGCGTATCCACATCCCAGATCAAGAACTCTTTTTCCATCTTTAAGATCAAGAGAATTGAAGATTCTCACATACCAGTCAAGTTCTCCGCTTGTATGCTTAAGCGCATCCCAGTGGCGCTCATCAGCAGACTGGTCAGCACTTACATACTGTACGATTTCGGCAACATCATCCCAGTCAAGCTCTTCCTTTCGTGCCAAAGTTCTTTTAATTGTGTCAGTGATCTTCTCCAGTTGATATTTCTTTTCCTCCATCTTCTGAAGCTGAATTTCCAACGCGCCATTAATGTCACTGGCTTCACCACTCTTTAGATTATCTCTGATTTCTTCCAGGGAAAATCCTATCTGCTTAAGTGCCACAATCTTTTCCAAAATCTGCAGTGCTGCGTCATCGTAAAGACGATAGTTACCTTCAGAGTATTCGGTGGGTTTAAGCAGCCCCTTTTCATCATAAAGACGAATTGCCTTCTGTGATACTCCCGCTTTCTTTGCCATTTCTCCTGATGTCATTTTCTTTTCCATTTTTGGAACCTCCTTATTTGTTTATAAAACCACCTTAAGGGATTCCCTAAGGGAAGAGTCAACAGGCTTTTCAATTTTCTCTATGTATTATAACAGGAAATTATCAATCATTTTCTTTATTGTTCTGTCATTAAGCCAGGTGTTACCAGAGCCTGGCTATTGATGTTCAGATTCATACAGATCCCCCCTTTGCTCATTATATCAGCAAAGACAGCCTAATCTGTGTCCACTTTCCGGGGACCATTTTAATATGCTATAATATGCTGGTATTTTCCGTATTAAACCTTATTTTCTTAAGAGTGAGGAACCTATGATCAGAAATAACGATTTTACTCTTGAATATATTGGCGACACTCCTTGTCTGCTAACGCATGGTCAAAGCGCAGCAGATAGGAAGAAAAGCTTATTTCTAAATGATACCGGTGTTTTTATCTGGAATTTACTCTCCAAAGATCTGACAATTGAAGAAATCTTTGATAGTTGCTATGAACACTTTGAGATAGACGAGGCAGATCGCCCTGACGCAAAGCGTTCCATTCAAAGCTTTATGGATTCCCTTTGTTATTCAGGAATGGTTATAGATACTGATTTTTATAAAAAGCTTAAACTCAAGAAATATGTCAGCATGAATATTGCCGGTATCTGCGTAAATCTGTTCGGCAAGGAAGAACTGTTTGATGATAGCTTTATGTCTTTTGCTGATGATGAATACGCTTGCTCTGCTGATAAAACCCAGAATATTTATGTCTATCATATTGCACCTGTAATACATAAATCCGGTGAACTGATCATTCGTGATAAAGAGGTATCCGTCATAAAAACGTGTGATAAATATATTCTTATTTTCCCGTTATGGGAGCATGTTGACGAGCTTCATATATCACCGGACGGACAGAAGGTATCTGTTTTTGTTAAAGATACTTATAATGCCAAGGAAGAAGTATTCTGGGCTATTCGTCACGCTTTCCTTTATATGGCAAGAATCCATAACTTATTTGCCATACATTCGGTTTCCGTAGAGTATGATCACAAGGCTCTTCTCTTTTCTGCCGGATCCGGAATCGGCAAAAGTACACATGCAGCGCTTTGGAATAGGTTGTACGGCGTAAGACAGATCAACGGCGATTTGAATCTATTGGGAAAAGGTGATGATGGCAAAATATATGCGTATGGCATGCCATGGTGTGGAACTTCAGGAATCTATGATGCTAAAGACTATGAGCTTAAAGGAATAGTACTGCTTCGTCAGGATCCCAAGAATTTTGTAAGTCATTTGCAGCCGGAAGCCAAAGCTCTGGCTATTATGAACCGAATCATCTCTCCGATGTGGAATAGTGAGATGTCCTTAAGCGTTATTCGCTTCGCGCAGGAAGTTAGCGATGACTATCCTGTATGGAATTACAGCTGCAACACCTCAGATGATGCAGCTGCATTCATAAAGTCCCAAATCGATAGTACAACAGCTTAAGTATTCAGGCGATGCTTTCCATCTCGCTGATTTCCTCATCAGATAACTTACAACAGTTGCCATTTCTGATAGCATATACTCTATCGCATTGTTTTAATACTGAAGGTCTATGTGTAGTAATAATAGTGGTCCTAGGATATTCATCTGCCATGATATTCTTAAGGACCTCTTTTTCTGTCCATACATCAAGAGCAGAGGTTGCTTCATCCAGAAGAAGTATAGGCGACTGTCTAAGGATTGCTCTGGCAATAGACAACCTCTGGGCCTGTCCCTCTGAAAAGCCACTGCCGTGCTCTCCCATCTCACTGTTTATGCCTTCAGGAAGTTTCTTGACAAAGTCCCACGCACAAGCCATTTTCAGGGCTTTGATGATCTCGTCATCCGTTGCATCCTTTTTTACATTTCTCATATTTTGAGCTATAGTTCCCGAGAACATTGTATTTCCTTGTGGAACATATGCAAAAAGACTTCTCGTTGCAGCTGTTGCATAGAGACTATCTTCAAGTTCCCCATCACCGGTCGTTATACGCACCTGTCCCTCACCGGGCCTTATTATAGCAAGAAGTAGTCTTAGCATAGTTGTCTTTCCTTCGCCTGAAGGTCCGACAAATGCAACTGTCTCATGAGGATTAGCATTAAATTCAGCCTTGGAAAAGACATTTTCTGCACCTTCGTAAGCAACTGACACGTTCCTGGCTTCTACTCCTATTCCCTTACCTGCATGCGCCTGCCCAAATCTTTCAACCTCTTCGGCATTGGAATAATCATCTCTTGGAAGGTCCAATATGCTTTTAACTCGATCAGCTGAGTTAAACAAGCTAAGAGACGTTGGTACAAAACTGATAAGATTAGAAACTGAACCTGTAAGAGAACTTGAAAGGCCTATAAACATGGTCATTGTTCCGTATGTGATAGCTCCGCTCCAAACCTTGTATACGCCCCATGCCTGTGCAGAGTAGGATACAAGCATAGATACAAATGTCAGTATAAAAGTATTGAGCATTGATATCTTCTGGTACTTAAGCGTAGCTTCTGAATATCCTTTTTGTATTTCTTTTAGCCTGTCTATGTGATATGACAGCATATCAAAAGCTTTTATTGTCTGAATATTCGAGAAGGTCTCCTGATGAAAACCGTTCATTCTAGCGGATGCTGACATAGTTCCCATTCCTCTCTTTCTCATCATCTTCATAGAAAAGCGCGAACTGATCAGTGTTATCGGGATGCTGGCAAGCGCAAAAATAGCGAATGTCCAATCGTATATGCAAACCATATATAAAGCGGATGCAAATCTGAAAATATAGATTATAAGGTTTGGTACAAGTGTCAAAATTCCTGATGCAATATTGGAAGCGTCACTTCCGCATCTCATAACAAGGTCACCGGAATGATATTTAGATAGGGATTGCCAATCCGTTCGTAATATTCCTTCAAAAATCTGCGCCTTTATCTCATTATTAACCTTAAGACTGATTTTGGTGGAAAGGTAACTTGATATCTGCGAAACACAAGTATTCACTACTGTAAGTACAATCATGATTATAAATGTGCGCAAAAGTTCCCCTGTGCGATGTCCTGTGATTATATCTACCAGGTCTCGTGAATTAAGGCTTGTAAAAAGGCCAAGTATTATTCCGGTCATGCCAAGTAAAGTGTATATTACAATAGCGGGTATATGGTTTATTGCATATCCATATATCCACTTGAATATCAATAGCTTGTCTTTTAGCTTTCCTTCCTTAATTTTGTTGAAATAATATCTTATCTTCCCCATATCGTAAAAAAAGCACCACGTTAATATGTGGTGCTCCATAAAAATCTTTAATAATTAGTTAAGAGGCCGTACATCTCTTATTCTAAGTTCACTCATTGTACCACTTGTACCTGATTCACGAATAGAACCGCCTTCAACAACAACTTGGAACATGAAATCTGTCCATTCGTTAGCATTAAGATGTCTATCAACATCAATACGCCAAGATGTATCAGATTCTTTTGTTATTGAATACTCAGAACTTCCAAAGCTCCTAATTGGTACTATTGAATCAATATAGATACTGAATCTCTCACAAACCTCATTTAATGGATTCTGGAAGTGTACTCTGACGTCTGTATGAGATCCGCCATTGTTGTTATCATCATTAAGCCATGCGCTGGGTGGATTCGGAACAGGAGTTCCACTTCCGCCAAAAACACCTTCAGCCGTAAATTCGATACCAAGTTCCATTAACTTTGGAGCTTCATAAGTCTTCATTATATACCCCCATTAAAATAGATTTTATATCATCCATTTTCATTTTTGATAGTGAAATTATAAATTAATTATAAAATAATTATTAACAAATAACAATTAAATATCGATAATCTAACAAAATTGAAAGATTGTTATTCCTTAAGAAATTTCCTTGTCAGTCGTCTTTGTTAAAAGCACGACGGTTTCGATTTGTGAACCATACGAGTTCAAAACCTTTACCGACATGTTGCAGCGCTACTCTGATCTCTGCAAGCCGGTTTCCTCTGCAAAACCAACTAATGGCAGCATAATAAGAAATCCTAATGGCATCATATACAAGGCGCACCGTTATGTTCGCCGAAAAGAATGGCAAATACTACCATTTTCTAATGCCATCATCTTCTTTGGATTTGGAGCATTATACTAAAGTTATATTCCATTGATTTACTTTGACTGTATTGAACAAATCCTCATCTTATTGTTTATCGTCAGAACGCCCCACGCCTTCCTGTTTACGGGAGATGCCGGCGGAATGAATACACCCTCTCTTATAGTGTTGCTCTCTGCTCTTCCAAGGTTCGTGATACAATGGCCGTCGCGCTTTTCATAACCGAACATCTTGCTGCCGACAAATCTGCCGGCCTTGCTCTCAAAACTTCCAAGAGTCTATATAGCTATGGCATATTTTTCAGTAACATAGTAATTTATTATGGAATAATCCTTGTGAAGCTTTTCAACATTGCCCGGAATCATGGGATTCCAGCGGTACTTGTCATATACAAAGTGCCTGTAGCATATGTCCTGAACAAGGTGAAGATAATAACCAAGATATAAGTCGTCCTGCCTCATCAGCTCTTCGAACTTATCTCTGAATAATTCGAAATCATAAGACTTTTTATTGCGTCCCCAAATATACTTGTTTAAATGACCTGCTTTACCTTTGCCTGCATCAGGAAGAATAGTTCCAAACTTTAGTCTGTTTTCATCCTTAAAGGCATGGTGCTTTATAAGCTCGTTAGTAACTGCCAGATGTATAATACTTGATGCCATTGTTTCCCCTTGTCCAACTAGTCAGCTAATATACTTTGAAATCATGCCTTTAATAATCCTATCATTTAGCACATTTCCTGAAGATTCAAAAGATACTATTAAATTATCCCCTGGAAAATAGCCATTTGCAATATATGAGTTGATCTTTCTTACAGCTTTTTCTGCATATTTGGGATCATCCATTCTGCCATCATGCTCCCAGTATATTTCTTTTCCATCTCTTTTCCTAAGAATTGTGAAATCGGGATATACAATTCCTACTCCCTTAAGATTCAATGGACATTCGTATTTGTACTCGATACCCAGATCACAGAATATGTCAGCTATTATCTTTTCAGATTTAGAGCGGACTCTTTCCCCTTTCTTGCTGTAGATTTCAGGCATGCCAGGTGTAACCCCTTTTCCTACATACGGAGTATTCTTCCATTCGGCAAGTCTTTGTTCCCATGGGATTTCTACCGGCTGTATCAAAGCTTTCCTTATAGGATGGAGTTTGTTATAGATTTTTTCTATCTCGTTGTCTTCATATTCTTCAGTAAACTTGTCCAACTGCTTTAAGCGCCTGTCTACAAGTTTTTGAACTTTCTGGTCGTAAGATTTTTGAGCGAGGCGATAGGCAAGTTGCTTATCATCTTTCTTTATGTAAATCAGTTTCTTCTTCGCTTCTATGCTTTGTTTGAATTGTGTACAGTTATTTGATGTTGATATCCTTAGCGCCCCTTCAGGCACTTCAATAAGTCTGTTATCTAAGACAGATTTAATCCTTATCAAGCGGTTCTTCTCTATTTCTAATAATTCTTTTAGTCCATTCATCTACTAATTATTTCCTTTGCTATTTTTTCTCTTTTTTTACTTTTATAGCACTCATTACGGTCTCTTTTGGCATTATCTACTTTTTCAGCAGTAACATTATCCCGGCCGTTACGGTCTTTCTAAATATTTATCCAATTCCGCCAGTAGTAATTGCACACCAATTACGGCCGCCTCTTACCAAAGTGTATTTATCGACAGTAGTGCCAAGGATCTCATTACGGTCAGTATCATCAAAATGTAAATACCGCACGTAGTAAACATTCTTTACCTACTGTCGATTTCCACACATATCATTTTTCTGCCGTAACCGCCTCACAAACATTACGATCCAATTTGAAAAGACTATTAAAATCAACCGTAATACACCATAGAATTCTACTGTCGAAAACTAGAACACATAGATTTAGACAGTAAACTAAACCTTTTTCATTCTGATAAAGTCGAAAAATATTCCTTGAAAAATATTCGATCGCAGCAAACTGATTTGCTACGTGAATCAGAAACGCGGCTGGCGCTGGATGGCCAGCCGTGGTAACTAGAATAATCTTAGATAAGTAAATCGATTTGGTTATGCGGTTGTCTTAGTAAGCAAGACAACAGTCTCCACATACAACGTCTTTCTGCAGTAATTCCTTACGAGCAAAGGCAGATTCTTTCACCCAGCTATTTGCCATACTATAAACATCATATAAGTGCCTTGCATATCTTCTAGGCAGAACCTTTCCTTGCGGAAAATTAGCCATCTTATGAAGTATTGTAAGTTTCTCCCAGAAGGTTCGCTCAACATCTATTGTCAGAATATCTGTTGTTTTCTGTTCAAAAGCATTCGGATACTCTGTTGCTACAAAAGGCTCAACTCCGGTTACATGAGATGGCATCCATTCAGCCAGTGGTCCTATCTCTAATCTGACTACAGGCACTAAATAATCCATAGAAAAATCTCTTGGATAATTAAAATTCACAACCATAGGATCATTGGCATCAACTTCCATCCAATCTTCCTTGCCAAGTTTTAATGCTAATTCTTTATTTAAAGTTGGAACCAGTTCTTCACTATAGAATAAAGCCGCATGAGCATTTATTTCCTTGTTATACTGGTCCTGTTTTGTCTTTGATCTCTCATCCCAAGGATTAGTATTGTCTGTCAGTTTTCTCCAATCCAATATCAGGTCGATATCTTCGGAAAATCGCTCTATAACATGGTAGGACTTTGAAAGACTTGTTCCTCCCTTAAATACAAACGCATCCTTATATACACAATCATGAAATAGATGGTCCAGCATAAAACACACCCAAAAATCCTTTTCAACAATAGAAGGATGCATTTTCATTTTCTCTGCTGTACGAGAAAAAAGGACCTCCCTGTCCTCTTTACTGAGTAATGATACATTTCTCACCTAATACATGTCTCCTTTATTACTTTATATATCCACGCTGTCGTTGTTATTGCCTCACAAAGTATAGTTTCCTTATCCGCTTTCGACAGCACATTTGATAATCTTTCTGTATCTTCCTGCTGTATTTTATCTTTACCTATATACTTAATTGCCTGAATGACAGCTATCGTAATGAAACTTTTACCAGATATTTCCTTATTAGCACAATGCTTAAACTCAACCTGATACGAACCAATTTCATATTTACGATATGGGCCATCACTTATATAACTCCAGGTATTAGGTACCTGTGTAGATAAATGCAGATAATTTAAAGCCGTCTCTCCTGAAGGAGCAATAGTCCAGTTATGTTTTCTGGCAATAGCTTCTGCTACTTTCTCAATATTAGGAGCACTATACTCTCCTAATAACTTACTGTAAGACGGCTTGTCATATATTCCCTTTATGACCCGCCTGATTGTTCCAGATTCACCAAGCCTCGATAATGCCTTGTTGGTAGGATCTGTTCCAGCAATATCAATAAAATCTATAGCCGAAAAAGCATAGCCAGAGCCGGAATTCTCTATTCTTTTTTCTATTTCAATCTGATATTTTTCTCTCATCTTACATTCCTTTCGTCAGATAAATTATATAGTTTATCTGACGAATTTGCAAGATTTCTCACCATTTTCGTCAGATAAATTGTATAGCTTATCTGACGAGCTGTCACAATTATTATGCAAAGATTGTGACAACATAACATACTTCAAATCAGTTATTCGGAATTTCCGAACAACTGCCAAAGAACTCCAGGATCTGTTTCACCGACACAGGATAAAAGTTATTTGCATCCACTCCGACATCATACCTGAGCACACCTTCGTTCCTGTTCTGCTCGTTATAATCCATTCTCGCATGTATGTGCCCATGTAGCTGAATACTTCCGCTGTTTTTCTTGGGCCATGACAGCATAGGATAATGCATAAGTGCGAAATATCTTCCATTAAGTGAAACCGTCATGAAATCTTTTATGTCTTCAAATAATACTGGATCATATTTTTTATCATGATTCCCATTTATCAGATATTTCTTGCCCTTCATTCTAGCTATAACACTGTTGGCTTCATCGACACTCATATGGTGGCAAATATCTCCTAGAATGTAGACAGTATCATCCTTACCGACAACTGCATTGTAGTTTGTAAGTAGTATCCGGTTCATATCTTCTACAGATTCAAAAGGTCTGTTCTGCATGGTTATGATGCCTTTATGCCCCAGATGTAAATCACTTGTAAAATATATCATTGGCCCCCCTTTACACTTCTATCTTCTCAAACTCCCTCGATACCGAATCAATCACTACCATCGCAGATTCACCGATTTGCCGTCCGTCTCGATAAGTAGAAAATACATCCGTTGAGATAAATCCATTTTCCTCATAGATCTTATCAACTGGAGTATGCCCTACAACATGTGTATATGTCTCTTTTCTAAAAGCGTCAACATTCCTGTGCTGTGGTCTGAACCAAAGCGGCGAATCATCATTCCATAGATACTTAGATGAGGCATCATTTATAATAGATAAAATCTCATCTATATCAGCATCAATTAGTTCTTCATTCAAGTAGCTCACAAAGTCTTCTGTCAGCCCACCATGGCAAAAAAGGACATTATCAATCCTATGGATAATAGCTATCTGTGAAGGATCTGGCAGCACATTAGTCAGCTCCTCCAGTTTGGATATAACTGTTCGCTCCGAATACGGAGAATAACCGGTTTCGAGCTTGCCCCACGGATAGCTCACATCATGGTTACCATAACACCACAGCGTATCAGGATTCTCTTTTGCAAATCTAATAGCCCGGTCAAATGTGTCTCTATAGCGCACAATATCAAGTTCCATATCCCAATCATCTGGAATATCCATTAAGCAAACTGCTCTATCAGCTTTGCCACTGCGTATTATTTCTTCTGCTCTGTCAAAAATCCAACTTTTCAAATGGATATCAGGTATTACAAGAACTTTCATTTCTTATACTTCTCCTTAAGTTCTTTCTGAAATTCCTCACGAGTCGCCTCACCATTGAGCATCCTTCCAAGCTCCTTTTTTCCTGAATCACCAAGTCTGAGGTTGCTAATCTCCAACGTGGCTTCAGTCTGACGTAAAGCATCATAATAAGCCTTGTAACGATATGCAGTTCTCCTGCTTATTTTGCCTTCTGCTACAATCTCCATGATCGTCATGCCACTTTCAAATTTGACAGCAAAGTCATTATATGACTGCGTCCAAGCTGCATCATGTTTCTGTCTGCCAGCAAACTTACGACCTCTGTATTCCTCAAGCTCAGCTTTCAGATTAGCATTTTCCACTTCCAGTTCACTGATCCTTTTCAGAGCATCTTCCAAAGTGGTTATCATATTTACCTCCTGTGCCAATTTTTTTATGACACAATTATAGCCATTCAAAAAGAGAGTGTCAATTTAATATTGACACCCTCCATGAATCTATTCTTATTAACAGGCAGTTTATTGTTTAAAGCGCAATCTTTATTGTCTTCCTATCAGGATTCTTGGCTACTACTCTGTCCTTATCACCGTCCGACCAGAACCGATCAATGATATAGCAGTCGTGGCAGCAATACTTCCGGCCCTTCTTCCCATATGATGAAAAGAAGCGGCCACAATAGGCGCAGACTTGATTGTAATAAGCGCCAGCGGATTTATTACCTGCCTCAGGATGCTCTTTCCACCACCTTCTCCTGCACTCATCTGAACAAAAGAGCTTTTTCCCGGAATGAGGCTTTCTGACAAGATGCTTTCCACAATACTTGCAGTTATCAGGGGTATTGCGATGCTCCCTATATTGCATCTTTACCTGCTCTGCATATCCATCAAGGCCATGTGTCTTACTATAGTACCTGACATTCTCACGAGAAGTTCCAACAACTATGGCTATGGACTTATACCCAAGTCCCTTATGTCGCAGCTCCGTAATCTGACGTGCCATTTCTGCATTCATTGCGATACCTCCTTATTTGAACATATAGTATTTGTCCGCCGAAGCGGTATACCATACATCACTTATAAGGAAGGAATAGTCAAGACTTAATAATAAATGGTTTGTCGCAAATGCTATTGAATCTGCTAATTAGCTTCTTTCAATGCTACTCGTACTTTCTTACATCCATATGCAACCTCTTCGCCTGCCCCAAATGTCAGAATTCTCAATCTCAAAATACTGTCCCGGACTGTCTGCCGGAACCCACTCAGGTAAAATATCTATTATCCAATATTGCTTCTGAAGCAGTTCTTCAACTTTTGTCTCCATTTTTCCCTCATTCCCCCTAAACACACAACAGTGCATAGCCCTATCAGCAGCCATGCACTGTTATAGTATATCATCATCTTCCTGTTTTACGGAACGACAATCCGTATTTCTTAAGTTTTCTGATTATCTTCTCATCTTTAGTAGGATCATATTCTGAATCGCAGTACAGGTACTTTGGAGGATCGATCTTCTCAAGCTCCACATCCACAGGAATAGAATTCCCCTGATTTGCTCTGATGAGCGTTTTATCTTCATTGAAAGAGTATCTCTGTTTCTCATCAGTACGGACAATCTCTTCAAGCATGGAGTAAACTAACAACTATAGGACTACTAATCAAACAACAAAAAAAGATTCCGGCAGAACATCCCAACTAATGGGCATTCTACCGGAATCCTTATTATTTAAGCCTTTTTCAGCTATTCTTCTGTTCTGTCTTGGTTAGCAGAACCACCGTCTCAACATGAGATACGGGGGCTATCTGTGAATTTGTCCATCACGTGTGCAAATCCCACATATCTACAGTGTTTTTTAGCAGTTCTATTGTCTCGCACATTTTAATCTCGACGGGGCTATTTTATAATTTCTACCACTTCACTCTCCGTTCCGGGGTTCTTGCGGACAGCGGTAAAGAACAGTGTCTTATAGACCAACTGATCCGGATTGCGTGAATCCCATCCTGTCTCATATCTGAATCGCGGCACCTGGTTGAAGTGTTTAACGGCCACATAGTCGGTGACGCTGAAGATTCCGAATAAAATGACGGCACAGGCAGCTATGCAAATAATACGCTGCACTCTCCTCGCCAGAATTCTTCTCGTTAAGAAATAGATGCCTGTGATCAATAAAATGCTCCCGATCACAGAGTAGATACTTCCCCAGCTGCTTTCACTCGGAAATATCGATAATGCCGATACGATAACAAAGATGCCGAACCCCGACAGCAATGCGCCGATGATCCTCTGCTTTCCTGTTTTTAATTCATTACGGCTATACTCCGCCATAGCCACAGCAGTTTCTTTTGTTTTCTGGTTCATGTTCTCGCTTTTCCTTTCTCCATTGATGATTTCCGGTATGCTTACGTCATAGAACTCGGCGATCTCGACCAGCATACCGATATCAGGCATATTGCTTCCTGTCTCCCATCGTGATATTGTTCTGTTTGAGACATTCAGTTTTTCAGCCAGATTCTCCTGCGTCAGATTTTTCTCTTTCCTCAGTTCTTTCAGGAAAGAGCCTATCTTGATCTGATCCATATGGGCGACCTCCTTTCTATGCCATGATACGATCCAGCATCATCCTTTAACACGACACAAAGCGAGAAATGCCGTATTTCGCCGCCGGACAATGATGTCTACCTGCTTAAATTCCTGTTATTTCTTACGTTTGGAACTGTACTTCGTACTTCTGCGTTTCCAGCCCTCTTCTGTTCTCTCCATATTGCTGCGCATCGCCCGCTCGATCTGCACCGCCTCAAATTTCTCCTTGGAGATGATTCCAGTGTGGTGATTGCCAAGCTTATACCGGTTCCCAGAGTCACCGGAATCCGCGATTGCTACATCCCCGGTATATTTCATGTTGGTCAGGATGGATTCGATCGTATGCTTGCTCCATGTATCTTTCCCTTTGGGACTTTTAATCTGTTTGCTCTCAAGCTGCTTCTTGATGCCTACCGCGCTTGCCCCTTCCAGATACCAGTCAAAGATGTTCCGGACGACCTCCGCCGTTTTCTCATCGATGGCAAGCATGCCGTTTTTGTCTTTGTAATATCCATAGCACGGTCTGTCATATAGACCGGATGTGCCGTTGGCCGCTCTTTGCTTCAGACCGATTCTGATATTCTCGCTGCGCCACTCATTTTCCGTTTGCTCACAGACTTCGATCATCGACAGGAGCAATTCGCTGTCCACGGTTTCAGTATCGATCTTGTCACGTTCAAAGATGATCCTTTTCCCGGCATCCTTGATCTTTCGTACTGCCTCCAAAGTTTCGACAGTATCTCGTCCGAAGCGACTTATGCTCTTCGTAAGAACGATATCGATATGTCCGTTTTCGCACTCCCTGATCATACGGTTGAATTCTTCTCTTGTAGATCCCGTCTTTGCCGTACCTACATCAATAAAGATATCCGCCACAAACCATGTCCGGTGTGCTGACGCAAGACGTGTAAGTCCCGATATCTGATTGGCAAGGCTGTCGAGCTGCTCTTTGCTGTTTGTACTGACCCGGGCATATATACCGACACTGTAGTCTTTGATGACACGGGTTTTCTCTATGCGTACGACATTCTTAATGTCATCCATATGACATTCTCCTTTTTTGCCTCGTTTAGTTTCTTTTTTATTATAATGATACCTGGGCAATTTTACAATATTTATCCTGACAACAGTTCCCTTGTTAAACACCCTCCGAACCCTCAAAAAATAGTAGTTCCCTTGTTACGCCAAGGGCAAAAAGCAGTTCTCTTGTTACACACCCCGAAAACTCAGTGTTGGCAACTGTTGTCATTAGGCATAAAGAATGGACTCCGGCAACGCTGCCGCTTCTGGCAATATTATCGGAATCCCTTGATTTCAAGACATTTTATGTACTTTTATTCCTTGACCCTTGACATCAATACTACCGTCTCCACATGATTCGTCCACGGAAACTGATCCACAGCAACAGCTCTCTGGACGTAGTATCCGCCCTCTGCAAGAATCTCGAGATCACGTGCCAGGGATGTAGGTTTACAACTGACATAGATCATGTGCTTAACGTTGTAATCAATGATCTTCTTAAGAGCCTTGGGATTTATACCTTCACGCGGAGGATCAAGGATTATGAGATTAGGCTTATCTTCAATATCATCAAGAACTTTTAATACATCACCTGCAATAAACTCGCAGTCAAGAAGGTGATTTCTTGCAGCATTCTCTTTGGCTGCTGCCACTGCTTCCTCTACAATCTCAACACCTATAACCTTGTTAGCAATAGGTGCAATGATCTGAGCTATAGTACCTGTTCCGCAATACAGATCGAATATGATCTTATCTCCCGGATCCTCGCTTGTATTGTCATAAAGACCGTCTATATATTCTCTTACGGTTCCATAAAGTACCTCGGCGCTAAGAGAGTTCGTCTGGAAGAATGAAAAGGGAGTAATCCTGAACTTCAATCCAAGAAGTTCTTCATAGAAATAATCCTGTCCATAAAGAATTGTCGTTCCTTCGTCTATGACAGCATCTGCCTTGGAATCATTAACCGTATGAAGAATTCCTACTATATGTCCTGAAAGCTCAAGAGTTAGCAGTGTATCCCTGTACTCTGAAAGATCATGATCCTCCTGAGTTGTCGTAACCAGGTCTATGAGAATATCGCCTGTCTTCACTGCCTTTCTGACAAGAAGATGTCTCAAATAGCCTGTCTGTTTCATTCTATGATAAAAAGAGATTTTTCCATCTTTATACAATTTTCCAAAGTAAGAAATGGTAGCGCTCAGAATCTGGCTGTAATCATCATCAACAATCCTGCATCCTGTAACGCTTACAATATCATGCATGCTGTTTCTTTTATGCATGCCAAGTGTGAGGGGACCACCAATCTCCTCATCACCAAAAGTAAACTCCATTTTGTTTCTGTAAGCAAACTTTACGGGACTAGTCTTTATTCCCTCCCAGGAGTAACTCTTAGTCTGCTTTTCCAAAATCGGATTAAGAATATTTCTTACCTGCTGCTCCTTGAGTCCAAGCTCCTTGACATAGGGCATGGTAAGATAATTGCAGCCTCCGCATTTTCCGAAGTGAATGCAGGGGCTATCTATAGCATCAATAGGCTCTTCGAGAACCTCGAGGAGCCTGCCTTCTGCTCTGCCATTTCTGTTTTTAATAATCACACATGACACCTTCTGTCCGGGCAGGGTATTCTTTACGACTACCTTTCCATCCGGTGTCTCCATAATGCCTTTATTTGGGAAGTCTACGCGAACTATTCTTCCCGTTACGATATCTTTTTTCTTCATTTCTCCAAATCCAGATCAACGAAATCGTCATCATCAAAATCGTCGAAATCGTCATCATCATAATCAAAATCATCCTCGTAATCGGGCATCATGTAATTGAAAACTAAAAATGCAATTGTAGCGACAGCTGCAACAGCACCAAACACAGCAAGACACCATAAAATGATGTTGGAAGGTTTCTTGGCATTGTCAGCCGCCTTCTTCTCTAAAAGTTCATTGATCCTTACTGTTTCAAGAAGTTCCTCAAGTCTGTTTTTTTCCATTACTTACCCCTTTCCTGGATGCAATTATTTGTAGTTACATTTACACTAAATATATTCTATACCTTTAATCGTTCACAATCTATCGAATTGCCAAAGTTTATACTTTTTTTAGTTTAGCAAAAGCAGCAAACATAATCTTCTGTCCGTACTCGTCAAAATTAATTGTAACCTTGTAGTCTCTGGGCTCCTTAACGATGTCAATTACAGTACCAACACCAAACTTCACATGGAGCACTCTGTCCCCTACACCATAGTCAAGTCCTGCAGATGTAGGCGCCCCCTTGGACAGTCCTGCAAGTCCCGGCTTACCAAGAGCTGCTTTGCTATGAGCACTTGCAGCACCTGCAATGAAAGGTTTATCCTTTGGAACTGCTCTCTTTTTAGGCGGAGCTGCCTTGGCAACCGGTCTTCCATAGGAAGGCTGAACTGCTGCCGAAGTTCCACCGTAAGCACTTCTTTTTAGAGGTGATGACTGAGCATTCATTCCATATGCAGGCTTGGAAAAGTCCATCTTCTTTTTGAAAATCCGCCCTGTATCCAAATCTATATCGTCGTCATCATCTATTGCATCACCACCGTCAAACTGGTATGAGCTCTCAGCAAAACCGACTTTTTCCAAAAGATTGTCGGGTATTTCTGTCACAAATCTGCTCATGCGATTGTACTCAATCTGGCCACGGTTCATTCTGCTCTTGGCACAGGTCAGAGTAAGATGCTTCTTAGCTCTCGTTATTCCAACATAAGCAAGTCTTCTCTCCTCCTCAAGTCCCTCAGGGTCTGTATCCTCACTCATAAGTGTCATATAACTCGGAAATACATTCTCCTCCATTCCTGCAAGATAAACGTGATCAAACTCAAGACCCTTGGCACTATGAAGTGTCATCAAGAGAACCTTGTCATCATCCTCAGACACATTGTCAATGTCTGCTACAAGCGCAACCTCTTCAAGGAAACCGGTAAGCGTAGGCTCATCCTCTTTTTCCTCATAGGCTGTCATCTTGGAGATAAGCTCGTCAACGTTTTGCTGTCTCTCATTATCCTCAGTGGTATTATCGCCTTCATCAAGTGTATAGAGATAATCTATGAATCCGATTTCTCTAATAACATGCTGAAGCAGCTGATCCAGTCTCGACTCCTTTGAAAAAGCTCTGAAAACTCTGATCATCTCGGCAAACGCCTTAATCTTTGCCTGCGCATTTTTATTAAGTCCGGGTATCATGTCAGCCTCTGCGCATGCCTTCAAAAAGCTGAGATTATGTGTATCTGCGTACTCCTGAACATGTGAAATGCTGGTAGCTCCGATTCCACGCTTTGGAACGTTGATTATTCTTCTGGCAGCAAGATCATCTGCTCCTGAATCTATCGTCTTAAGGTATGCAAGCAGGTCCTTGATCTCACGTCTTCCATAGAAGTTCACACCGCCTACAAGGTCATATGGAATTCCCTCGTAGACAAAGCGCTCCTCTATAAGTCGGGACTGAGCATTTGTCCTGTAGAGAACAGCGATATCCCTATAGTCCGCCTTCCCCGTTTTCTTTAGCTTACAAATATCCTGAGCAATGTATTCTGCCTCCTCAGGTGCCTGATTAACCTGCTTTAGTTTAACAAGTTCGCCCTTTCCCTCGTCTGTCCAAAGTGCCTTATCTTTACGTCCGTAGTTGTTTTTTATGACGGCATTTGCCGCATCCAATATGCACTGGGTTGATCTGTAATTCTGTTCAAGCTTTATTACAGTTGCCTCCGGATACACTTTTTCAAAATCAAGTATGTTCCTGATATTGGCGCCTCGGAATCTGTAAATACTCTGGTCATCATCACCTACAACACAGAGATTCTTATATCTGTCCGCAAGCAATCTTATAAACTCAAACTGAACGTTGTTGGTATCCTGATACTCGTCCACCATGATATAGCGGAAGCGCTCCTGATACTGTCCAAGGATATCCGGTTCCTTCTGGAACAGCTTAACTGTATTGATCAGCAAATCATCAAAATCCATGGCATTATTCTTTTTTAATGTATTCTCATATTCAAGATAAGCCTTGGCTATCTTCTGTTTTCTGAAATCAGTTCCGGCTGCCTGGGCATACTCATGTGCATCTACACAATTGTCCTTTGCATGGGATATGGCTGATTGTATTGTCCGTAGCTTAAGCTGCGTGGTCTCAAGCTGGTATCTCTTACAGATGTCCTTTAAAACGGACTTTGAATCGTCTGTATCATAGATTGTAAAGTTGTTATCATATCCCAGTTTATCAGCATATCTTCTCAGGATTCTTACACAGGTTGAATGAAAAGTTGCAACCCATATGCTCTCGGAACCAAATCCGACGATTTTATCAACACGCTCACGCATCTCGCCTGCTGCCTTATTTGTAAAGGTTATGGCAAGTATATTCCACGGATTAACACCGCATTCGTCAATTAAATAAGCGATTCTGTGCGTCAGCACTCTGGTCTTGCCCGAACCTGCACCTGCGAGTATCAGCACCGGACCATCTGTCTGCAGAACCGCTTTTTTCTGTTCGCTATTTAGTGTATCGTAAATACTCATTAAAAACTAATTCCCTTTCGAATAATTCCCCTCATCTGTCAGCACTGCTGATACTTTTACTTTTTTCTTCGCTTTGTATCCTTCCTGGAGCCCTCAGGATTTCTTTCCTCTTCGACATGATCAATAATATTTTCGATGAGAAGCATTTTCATGAAAACATCATATGCGAGCAAGGATATGAAATTGAGCATCTGAAGCTCTTTTCTATCCTCACCCTTTGCTTTGGGAAAAGAATTCTGAGCACTCTCATATTTTTCCTCAATATCCTTTTTTAGATGAGCTATTATCTCATCCTGCTCGTCATAGATTGTCGTGTAAATATCCTTTAGATTTATATCAGCATCATCATTCCCAAACCGCTTGTAAAGGGGCTCAAACAGTGTCTGTATATCACTGAAGGATAAGATATTCTTATAGTAATATATAAATATCAAAAGAATGATATGGTCTTTAGAATATTTCTTTTTTATCGGCGGCGGCAAAAGATCATTTTTGGCATAATTATTGATCATGGTCTTGGTAAGTATCTTATCTACTCCAGGATGTCTGACGGATTTCTTGAGACTATCCTCCATGAAGGTCAGGAGCTGATCCATATACAGGTCAATGTTTGGAATATCGCTTACCTTAACCTGCTTGGCTCTGTCCAGACTTGCCATTATGCTGTTTAACAGATCATCATAATCCAGTGTCATTATATTTCTCCGATATATGTTCTAATAATATTATTTTAATCCGCCCTTTACTTCATCTGCCTGATGCATCATCTCTCTGGCATTTTCCAAAACAGAGTCAGTTATCTGAGCTCCTCCCAGCATTCTGGCCAGCTCGGATACTCTGTCATCATCCGATAGTCTGTGTATCCTGGTTACAGTTCTCTCCTGACCGCCCTCATCCTGCGTTCCCTTGGCTATCTCATAGTGATTATCAGCCATGGCAGCTATCTGCGGCAGATGGGTAATGCATATGATCTGGTGTCCTCTTGCAAGAAGTCCCAGCTTTTCAGAAACCTTCCAGGCAGTCTGCCCGCTTATTCCGGTATCTATTTCATCAAAAATGAGAGTATCTATATCGTCCTTCTCTGCCACCACCGTCTTTATGGCAAGCATTATTCTTGAAAGCTCACCGCCACTGGCAACCTGGTCCAAAGGTCGTATTTTTTCTCCCGGGTTAGTGGAAATCATGAATTCCACATCATCAAAACCGCCTGCTGTGATTTTCTCTTCATCAGGCCTTACTTCTATCTCAAATCTGACATCGATGAAGTTCAGGTCTTCAAGAGCCTTTTTTAGAAGCTTTGATAATGCATCAGCATTCTTCTTTCTAAGCTCTGATATGCTCTTACATATGGAAACAGTCTCTTCGTGAAGTCTCTTTTCATCAGCAAGAAGCCTGTCTCTGTATGCCCCCAGATCCTCAAGCTTTTTCAGCTCCTCTTCCTTCTCATCGCGATAGGACAAAACAGCCTCAATGCTTCCACCGTATTTATCTTTTAAATGGTTTATGAGATTAAGTCTGTCTTCAGTAATCTGAAAATCCTCAGGGTCAAATTCAAGTTCATCAATATATGATGCTATTGAGTGTCTGAAATCCGATAACAAATTATCGATATCAGACAACTGTTCCAAGAGCTCAGCAGCCTTGTCATCATAGCTGCTAACAGAGGAAAGTTCTCTTACTGCCCTTCCTATGGCATCTGCAGCACTGTCATTAGAGTCTCCGGCTCCGGTAACCTCAGCAGCTATTCCTGCTGCCTCAGCTATTTTTCTGGAGTTGACCATTCTCTTATATTTTGTCTCCAGCTCATCATCCTCGCCGGCTCTGAGGTCAGCTTCATTTATCTCATTGAACTCAAAGCTTGCAAGATCCTTTTGTCTCTCTCTTTCTCTCTCATCGAGGTTAGTTTCCTCAAGACATTTGAGCACATCTTTCCAGTTTTTGTAGGAAGCCTCACATTTTTCCTTTAGCTTTACAAGCTCTTCACCTGCATAATCGTCAAGAATTTCAAGATGCTTCTTTTTATGCAAGAGCTCCTGATGGTCGTTCTGACCATGTATGTTTATAAGTATGTTGGTAAGATCACGAAGCTGCCTTGCGCTTACATTTTCTCCATTAGCTTTGCAGACGCTTCTTCCCTCCATGATTTTTCGCTGAAGAATCAGTGTGCCGTCATCATCAACAGGTATATCAAGCTCCTTAAGAGCCTGCAGCTGCTTTTTATTCGTAATACCAAATGCCAGCTCTATAAGAGCATATTCAGCACCGGTTCTTATCATACCGCTGTCAGCCTTTGCACCAAGTGCCAGATTGACGCTTCCGATTATTACCGATTTACCTGCGCCGGTTTCACCACTCATAATGTTGAGACCATTTCTGAATTCAACCTCCTGCTCATTTATAAGAGCCAGATTTTTTACATGTAGACTGTATAACATTTTTTACCTCTTTCCTTTCGTGCTTCTTCGGGCATACTAAGGAAGAAATATATTCGATCAACCAATTAATTCGTTCAGTGTATTTATAACCTTCTGAACATCTGCCGTAGTTCGTATTGCCGCCATGATAGTATCGTCACCTGCAATACAACCTACTATATCTTCAATTTCAAGTGCATCAAGAGCTGCAGCTACTGCCATAGCCATTCCTGATACCGTGCGTATCACAAGAATATTCTGCGCACTATCCATGCTTATAAAGCCGGCTCTTAATACGTCGGCATATTTGTCATTCATAGAAGTACTGTCCTGAAGATACACATATTTGTGTCTTCCATCGGGAGTTGCCCTTTTGGTGAGCCTAAGCTCCCTTATATCTCTTGAGACAGTTGCCTGCGTGACCTTGAAGCCTGCAGCATTAAGCATATCTGCAATCTGCTCCTGTGTCTCAATGACGTTATTCTGAATGATTTCAATAAGCTTACTCTGTCTTTTTTTCTTCATACGAGTTTTTTCCTTAAAATATTCAAAAAGCTCTCACTACTGAGTTTAAGTATCCTTGTGGTCTGTTCAGCGCGGGATATATCTATCCTGTCACCACTTTCCATGATAACGCGCTTTCCGCCGTCAAATGAAGCCTCAAGCCTCTGTACACTGTCTCCTCTGCCCTTACCTATTTCTATGGTAACCTTATCCTTTTCAGAAAGAAGAATTGTCCTTGCATTTGCAGTATGCGCACAGATAGGTGTGAGTAATAATATCTGAGCCTTGGGATCAACTATAGGTCCACCGGCTGACATATTATATGCCGTTGAGCCGGTAGGCGATGATAGTATTATTCCATCTGCCTGATAGCTGGTAAGAGGCATATCATTTACATATACATTAAAACTGAAAACCTGAAGTGATGAACACCTCGCTATTACGATGTCATTAAGCGCGTAATTTACTACGCCCTGCTCCTCGCCCTGACACAGAATCCCCTGAAGCATCATACGGTCTTCAATCTCATAATCATCTGCAAGCAGCTTATCCATGGCATTTTCTGCCTCAGAAAGTTCAACCTCCGTCATATATCCAAGTGTTCCAAGATTAACTCCTATGATCGGAATATTCCTGCCAAGAACATTTCTTGCAGCCTGGAGCATTGTTCCGTCGCCTCCAAGTACTATACAGCACTCAAAATCCTCCGGCACCCTGCAAATATATTCACGGTTACCGTTGGAATCATCTGCACGTTCCATCTCAGCCACCTCGCATGTAGCACCATGTAGCTCGAGATATTCACGAATTCTCGCGGTTTCCTTCATGTCAGGATCCTTGCTCTTATTAGCGATTATGAAAAACCGTTTCATATTTTTAAAGCTCCCCGTGTGCTCTTTTTACCGTCTCCTGAATAAGCTTTGAAATCTCCGGATCTGAAGATTTCCCATTTCCTGCTTCAATTACGTCAGCAAGCATATGAAGTCCTGTGCCCTCATTTATTTCGCTGACCTCTATATTCCTGCTCTCATCCTTATGAATATAGAGCAGATATTCTATATTTCCCTCCGGTCCCCTAACCGGTGAAAAATCAAGATTCAGAACCTTAAATCCTATAATATCCGCAAAATCGATTACCTTGCGAATAACCTCTTCATGCGTTTCGGGCTCTCTTACAACACCCTTCTTGCCGACCTTTTCTCTTCCGGCTTCAAACTGGGGCTTTATAAGACAAACCATCTCACCACCGTCTTTAAGGAGTTTTCTGGCAGGAATCAGTATCTTTGTCAGTGATATGAATGATACATCAACAGATGCAAAATCAAGATCATCATCTATATCATCCCTTGTAAGATATCTGAAATTCGTCTTCTCCATGCAGACAACTCTCTCATCAGACCTGAGCTTCCATGCGAGCTGTCCGTGTCCTACGTCAACCGAATAAACCTTTACAGCTCCATTTTGAAGCATGCAATCGGTAAAGCCTCCGGTGGAAGCGCCTATATCCATACAGACAAATCCATCCAGGGTAAGCTCGAAGCTCTTCATTGCTTTCTCTAGCTTTAAGCCTCCTCTGCTGACATAAGGCAACTGATCTCCTTTAACTTCAAGTGATGTAATTTTTGATTCATCAAAGGATGTCCCGGGCTTATCCTCTCTCTGACCGTTTACAAAAACATCTCCCGCCATAATGACGGCCTTTGCCTTTTCACGTGAGGTAGCAAGTCCTCGGGAAACCAGAATGACATCAAGCCTTTCTTTAGCCATTTATTGTTATTTCCTCGTATTTTCTAATTACCTTTTTGGCAACAGACTCCGCATCAACTCCAAGCTCTTTGTAGAGCTGATCGCATGAGCCATGGGTTACAAACTCATCCGGCAGTGCTATACACAGCTGAACTAAGTCTATTTCCTCATCGCAGATAAAGCGCCTTACCTGATCGCCGAAGCCTCCGGTAATAACATTTTCTTCCATAGTTACGATGAGCTTGTGCTTCTTGGAAGCCTCTTTGATATAGTCTTCATCTATGGGCTTAACAAATCTTGCATTGGTAAGTGAGCAGTTGTATCCCTTTTCAATAAGTATCTCCCTTACCTTCTCTGCAGTCTTTACCATACTTCCCACAGCAAAAAGTACAATATCCCTCTCCTTATAGATGGGTTCAGCTTTCCCCATCTCTATGGGTGCTCTGAATTCGTGAAGTCCATCGTAGGCATTTCCTCTGGGATAACGAATTGCGGTAGGTCCTTCAAACTGAATAGCAAACTTCAGCATATCAGACAGCTCCCACTTATTTTTTGGGGCCATGATATGCATGTTTGGCATACTTGATAGATATGACAGATCAAAAATTCCCTGATGGGTCTCACCGTCACTTCCTACAAGTCCTGCCCTGTCTATTGCAAATGTAACGGGCAGATTCTGCAGACAGACATCCTCAAGTACCTGATCGTATGCTCTTTGTAAAAATGAACTGTAAACCGCAAAAATAGGATGATATCCGCCAACAGCAAGTCCTGCTGCAAATGTTACGGCATGCTCTTCTGCAATACCCGCGTCAAAGAATCTCTCAGGATACATGTTCCTGAATCTCTTTAAACCTGTTCCGTCAGCCATAGCAGCGGTAATTGCAACTGCCTTAGGCTCCCTCTCACCTATCTTGCACATTACAGTGCTGAAAATATCCTGATAATTTGCTGTGGTTCTGGGATTTCTCGGAATACCGTTTTCAATAAGGAAAGGCTCCGTTCCATGAAATCTCGCAGGGTGTCTCTCAGCAGGCTCAAAACCCTTACCCTTTTTAGTAACCACATGTATCATAACTGCTTTGCGAACCTTCTTGGCTTCGCGAATAGCAGCTCTAAGCGCTGAAATATTATGCCCATCAATCGGTCCGAGATAAGTAATTCCCAGGTTCTCAAATACCATTCCGGGTACAAAGAGCTGTTTGAAGCTGTTCTTTGCTCTTCTGATACCATTTACCATCTTGGGACTTGAGTTTTTAAGGGAATTATAAATATCATCTCTTAAATTAAGATAGCCTTCATTTGTTCTGACAACATTGAGATATTTAGCCATACCTCCGACGTTTTCCGAAATAGACATCTCGTTGTCGTTAAGGATCATAATAAAATTAGTATCCAATTTTGCAGCATTATTTAATGCTTCATAAGCTAGTCCACCTGTCAGTGACCCATCTCCGATAACAGAAACGACTGTGTATTTTTCATCGGAAAGCTGTCTTGCTCGTACCATTCCAAGACCTGCTGACAAGCTGGTTGAGCTATGACCTGTATCAAAGCAGTCACAATCAGATTCCGATCTCTTGGGGAATCCGCTCATGCCTCCGAATTTTCTAAGATTGTCAAAGCCGGCCTTACGACCTGTGAGAAGCTTGTGGGTATAGGATTGATGACCGACGTCCCATATAATCTTGTCCTTTGGTAAATCAAGTTCAAGATGAAGTGCCATAGTAAGCTCTACCGCTCCAAGGTTCGAAGCAAGATGCCCACCTGTAACACTTATTTTTTTAATAAGAAATTCCCTTATCTCCTTTGCAAGCTCAGGAAGCTTAGCTGTGGGAATTTTCTTTATGTCATTTGGCTTATTGATATTATCAATTAACATGTCAGTCCTCATTTATTTCGTGATATCATCCATGTCACGAGGGGAATCAAAAATGTACCGGCCCCCTCAAACCCTGAAAGAATCTGTATTGCTTCATCAGAAAGCTTCTTAACCTCAGCCTTGGAATCCTCCAAACCATGTAAAGTCACATAGGTTGTTTTCTCGTTCTTCTCATCGGAACCAATCGGTTTTCCAAGCTCAGCCTCATCTCCTGTGACATCAAGCACATCATCCTGAATCTGAAAAGCGACGCCGATTTTTCTTGCTGCCATCTCTATATCGTCTAATGTCTTCTTATCAGCTCCGGCTAAAATAGCACCTATCATCATACTGCTTTCAAGCATTGCAGCTGTTTTATTTTCATGAATAAAAATAAGCTCTTCCTCTGTGGCTTCAGCCTTGCCCTCAGCTTCAATGTCAGCACACTGGCCGCCAACCATACCGTAGATTCCGGCTTTACGGGTGAGAATCTCAAGAGCCTTAGCTCTTCTGTCACTTATATCACCATCAAAAGGCTTCAGCTCTTCTTTACAGAAAAACACCTTCAGAGCAGTTTCATATGCATAGTTCAAAAGACCATCACCGGCAAGAGTTGCCATGCCCGGACCATAAACAACATGTGTGGTTTTTCTGCCGCGCCTGTATTCATCGTTATCCATAGCGGGAAGATCATCATGCACAAGCGAATATGTATGAATCATCTCAATAGCCGCCATAAATGGCCGGATAAGCTCCATATCGCTGCCGCCAAGAAGCCTGAACATTTCCATCATAAGTACAGGTCTTATGCGCTTTCCTCCTGCCATAACACTGTAGTTCATGGCTTCAATTACAGTCTTCTGATATCCTTCTTCTGCCGGAAGGAATTTTTTAATGACAGCTTCCGCCTCTGCTGCTTTCTCATCCAGTTGCTTTTCAAACTCAGGCATCACTCAAAATCCTCCGTATGTCCGTCTGACATGACTTTTTGAACCTTCTTCTCAACCTTATCTATTGAGTCATTGCAATGCTTTAAGAGGTCCATCCCCTCTTTAAACAGCTTAAATGAATCCTCCAAAGTCACGTCACTCTTTTCAAGCTCTTTTATTTTCTCATCTACCTCACTAAAGGCTTCCTCAATAGTGAGTTCCTTTATATCCTTTTCCTTTGCCATATGTTCCTCATCCCTAATCGCTGTCTAAAAGCTATGTTAAATCGCTCATGAGTCTGACAGCGCAACAGCCTTGGTTCCAATTACCTCTGCATCAATAACACCGTCTTTGACATTTATTTCAAGCCTGTCACCTGCACTCACACTCTGAATGCTTCTGACATTCTGCCCCTTTTCATCAGATATATATGAAAATCCGGACTGAAGCTTATCAAGCGGGCTAAGTGCCTTTAGTCTCTCTATATCAACATCCAGAAGATGTCTCTTTTCCCTGATTATATCCGTTATAAGTCTCTCAAGCCGTTCTGTGCTCTGAGCTGCTCTCATCCGCTGATCCCTGATTTTGGCTTCGGGAGACAGATGTTCCAAAAGTCTCTTGTCGCTTGCAGCCTTATCTCGAAGTCTTGATATCTTATCATTCATTCTTCTTGAGAGTATATCTGCATACGCATTTATGTCCTGAATCAGAAGATCAATCTCATAAACAGCAAGCTCTGCTGCAGCCGACGGCGTAGGTGCTCTTAAATCTGCCACAAAATCTGCGATAGTCCAATCCGTCTCATGACCTACTGCAGATATTATGGGTATGGGGCAATTAAAAATCGCCTCAGCAACTTCTTCCTCGTTAAATGCCCATAAATCCTCTATAGAGCCGCCACCTCTGCCAACTATGATCACGTCAACGTTCATGGCTGTCAGCGTACTGATACCGCGAACTATACTGTCCTTAGCCTGATCTCCCTGAACAATTGCAGGATATAGATAAATCTGAACGTATGGATTCCTTCTGGTAGAGATATTGATGATATCCCGAACTGCAGCACCTGTAGGAGCTGTAACAACGCCAAGCGTCTTGATATGTTTGGGAATCTCCTGCTTATATTCTTTCGCAAACATTCCCCGTTCTTCAAGCTCTTTTTTAAGCTTTTCAAAACGCTCAAATAAAGCACCCTCTCCATCTAACTCAATTTTGGTAGCGTAGAGCTGGTACTTGCCGTCGCGTTCATAGACATCAACCGATCCCGTAACCTGAACCTGTTGTCCCTCCTGCATCCGAAACTTAAGTCCGGTCGCAGCACTTCCTCGGAACATTACACATGAAATCGCTCCGGACGCATCCTTAAGCGTAAAATAGATGTGACCGGAGGAGTGATATTTGCAGTTACTGATCTCTCCCTTCACCACCAGGGATGAAAGAAGAAAATCCTGCCTGAACATATTTTTTATATAAGAATTTATCTGCTCAACTGTATATACGTTACGCAAACTTAGCCAGCACTCCGTTTACAAAGGAGGATGCGCCGTCCTGACCAAATTTCTTAGACAGTTCAACCGCCTCGTTAATTGCTACTCCGGTAGGGATGTTCTCGTCAAATTTAATCTCGTAAACCGCAAGTCTCAAAATAGCAAGTTCAACCTTGCCAATACGGCCTGTGTCCCATCCGGTAGTAACCTCATTGATGAGCTTATCGATATCAGTAAGCTTCTCTGCAATACTCTCATAACGAGTCTTCACAAAGTTCACATCTGCTTCGCTCATCTCAATATCGTTTGTTTCAATAAAGAGGTCCTCCTGCTCTCTCATCTCTTCCTTGGTGTTGAACTCAACGCGGAATAGGAGCTGAAAAACCTGTTCTCTTAATTCTGATCTTGTCATATTATCCTCTGTGTTTATTTATTCAGGCATTGTGATTCCGGCAATGCGAACATTGACATCTGTAACATCGAGTCCGGTCATGCTCTCTACCTGGCTCTTAACTCTGTCCTGCACAAGTTTGCTGGTAGCAGGTATATTGTAGCTATAGTTCATAAGAATTGACATATCCACACGAACCTTACCATCATTTACGAAAATTCTGGAGCTCTTCTGAATATTCTTAGGACTTGCTTTCTCAATAGTATCACTTGTATAATTGCCAGCCATAGCACTTACGCCATCAACCTCAAGTGCTGCAAGGGCTGCAATCTTGGAAACAACATCATCAGCGATCTTAACTGATGCGATTCCCTTGGATTTAATAAGTGTATTATTCTGTACTTCCTTTTCCATAATAATCACGTTCCTTTCATAATGAAATCTTTATAATTATACAAGATATAAAAACAGAGGGCAACTTTTTATGTTTGCCCTCCGTCTGAATCACTTATTCATTTTTCAAGCTGAAAATTATTTGTTCTTCTTGTTGTCTTCTATATATTTATCAAACTTTTCAAGCTGCTTAGCTGCAAATGCTCTTCCGCCGACACCGAAGGAAATTGCAAATGCTACTGCAAGAGCTGCGATAATAATGATGAAGGCAGAGTTAACGATTGTAGTAGCAATGCCAAGCTGGTTGAGAACCATGATGATTCCGATAACAAAGATAACTACCTTGGAAATCATTGCATAGCCATTCATACCGTTTTTCTTAAGTGCCTTCTCAGCAAGGATTGCTGCAAAGTATGTAAGTGTAAGAACAATAATAGCAGCAAGTACCTTAGGCATATAGCCGATAATTGAAGCACCTATGTCTGTAAGCACCTTAAGATCTACTACAGCAAAGCCCTGAGCGATAAAGATAATGTTGATGACAACCTGTACAACAGTACCTGTAACTCTTGAAAGGACAAACTTCTCTGTCTTACCTTCTGTAGCATCTGTGAGCTTTTTATCAACACCTGTTGAAGCAAGAAGCTGAGTTACTATCTGTCCTGTAAATCTGCCGATAAGATATCCTACAAATACTACAAGGCATGCTACAACGATGCGAGGAATGTAATCAATTACAACTGAGAGCATGTTTACAGCAGGTGCTGTAATTGCGTCAATCTTAAGTACATTCAGTGCAACGATGAAAACAGGAATCATGATAAGGACATACACAATATAAGCAAGTGTGTATGAAAGCTTAGCATTGTCCTTAACCTCAAGACCTGCCTTTGCCTGAAGCTCGTCAAGTCTGAGCTGTGCAAAAAGAGGTGCAAGAAGTGCACGTACTGTAGTTGCGATGATATTGCCTACGAAGATAACAATTATTGCAGCAAGAATGTTGGGAACATAACCCCAAACTGTGTTCAAAAGGCCTAAGATAGGACCTGAAATGCTATCTATTCCAAGTGCAGAAAAAATCTGTGGAATAAAAAGCAGAAATACCAGGAAGTAAACCAGCTTACTGATGTAAGTAATTGTTACTCCGGGTCTTGGACCGTCAGCTCTTGATACGATAAAACCGAGCTTAGTGTGTGTGAGAAGCTTGATGATAAGGGATTTTGCTATAGATGCAGCAATGTAAGCTACAAGCAAAATAAGCAGTGCTACAACTACTTTCCCCAGTCCCCCAAATATTCCGGTCATAAAATTTGTTAGATTTAACATACCATTTCCTCCTTGTTTTCAACAAAGCTATGAACATTTTATCACACGAAAATAGTATTGTTCAAGAAGAACAGAGCATAATCAGTACAGCCATATGATAAGAATGTACTGCTCATCAAAGGTCGTATATGACACTGTATTATTCGAGCCTTCCATATATCCAAACACCTTCTGGTCGGTTATAAGATTACGTATAAACTCATCATAAACCGCACGGGTGCTGCATTTTATCGTGATATTATTACTGCCGTCAGCATATCTTCTTTCGAAAAGTTCCCCAAGGGCATCGTAATCGTTCTCAGAAAAATATTCACCCTCCCTCACATAGTAGTTATTTTTCATGGAAGTGCAATCAGGAACCGGAAGAGTTTCTGATATTGTATGTGTTCTGCTGATATCCTGCGTCGTGCAGCAAAGATAAGTGTAGTTTATAAGCGGGAGCTTCTGTGAGTTCTCATTGCCTGATTCCTGCTTCTGATAAGAAGAATCACCCCAGGTGGTATCCACATAAGTATATTCTCCGTCAACCAGAACCAGATTCCAGGCGTGGCCTACTCCCTGAACTTTACCCGTAACCAGAGTAGCCGGTATCCCAAGCTGCTTAAGGAGATACTGTGTAGCTTTGGCATAGCCCTGACATACCGATCTGCCATATAAAAATACCGAGCAGATATTCTGATTGTCCGGCGCCTTAGCATCATATTCCGTGTTGGTTATAAGATAATCATAAATATATTTAACCTTTGAATAGGTATCCGACTCAGCATCCACTCCTGACAGACATGTTCTTACATACTCGTCTATTTTTTCCTGTCTCGCTGCTATCTCCTCAGCGTTGTAAATATAATTACCTGTAAATGAAATCTTTTTAAGAACTCCCGCAACAGTGTATCTTGTGTAGGTGTAGCCATCCATATAGAAAAGTTCAGGGTGGTCTGCAAGCACAAACTGACACACCACATCCAGTGTCTCTTCATCAAGAGTAGAAACCACTATATCCTCTGACCTTGTCTGTATGATCTTATACAGTTCTACATAGAGAGTCTGGCCTTCATCCGTAAGATGCTGATAGGCATAGTTGCCTTCCTGAGTCTTTTTAATCTCATCTATGTCTACTGCTGATAAGCCTATGGAATCTCTCTGAGACTGCTGATAAGAATCGCTGAAAAATGTTGTGGCATCTTTTCCTGCCTCTTCCTCCGTTGTCTCAACATCCTTATGTCTGCCGGTGCGTCCAGTTTCCACCTCGATCCTTGTTATCAGCTCATCTATAGCCTTGTTAACCTTTTCCGGATCAAAAGTAGCTCCTTCTGAATTTTCAGTTTCTGAGTTTTCAGCTTTTGAATCGTCATTTTCCGGGGTAGAGACTACAATTTCACTCCCTGCTCCCGCCAGGGAGTCGTCCTCAGTTTTTTCAGAAGTTGCAGCGCTCTCTGTAACTGCAGCAGTTTCTGTATCCGCAGCAGATTCTTCTTCCGGCGCCTTTGAACCATCGCCTTCCCTGTTTTTCTTTCCAAAGGTGATCTTATCCCCATTGTTTAAGAGATTATTGTCCTGCAGGAATTTTGATACAGAATCGTTTGCACTTCCGCAACCGTTCAGCATCAGCCCCATGCATAAAAATGCAAAAAAGACAGATGCTTTCCCTATTAAGTTTTTAAAACATCTGTCTTTCTTCATAACTTTAATTCTTTCTGAATTCGCTAAGTGAGAGTCCCTTGTTTCTGTCAAGAACCATCTGAGGACTCCATTCATTGATAAAGATAAGAAGAGGTCTGCCGTTCATATCCTTGATCTTCTTCATATCTGAAGTTCCAACAAGTGAATTCATGTCTACATCTTCATTGTCAACCCAACGAATATACTCATATGGTAACATATCCAGTATTATTTCGACATTATATTCATTTTCAAGTCTGAATTTCAAAACATCAAACTGGAGGACACCGACAACTCCTACGATAATCTCCTCCATTCCCATATTAAATTCCTGGAAAATCTGAATGGCACCTTCCTGAGCAATCTGTTCAATACCTTTAACAAATTGCTTACGCTTCATGGTATCAACCTGGCGCACTCTGGCAAAATGCTCAGGAGCAAAGGTCGGTATGCCCTCATATTTTACTGTATCCTTAGGCATACATACCGTATCGCCTATGGAAAAAATACCGGGATCAAACACACCCATTATATCACCGGCATATGCTTCACTCAAAATCTTACGCTCATCAGCCATAAGCTGCTGAGGCTGTGAAAGTCTGAATACTTTTCCGGACTGAACATGCTTAACTTCCTTATCAGCATCATAGCGTCCCGAACAGATTCTCATGAATGCTACTCTGTCTCTGTGAGCCTTGTTCATATTCGCCTGAATCTTGAAAACAAAAGCTGTAAATTCATGATCCTTAGGATCGATGATCTCACCTTCAGCATCTACTCTACCTGTGGGAGGTGTCGCCATCTGAAGAAAGTTATGAAGGAAGAGCTCAACCCCGAAGTTCTGCAGAGCTGATCCAAAGAAAACAGGAGTAAGCTGACCTGCTCTTACTTCATCAAGGTCAAATTCAGCACCTGCGCCATCCATAAGCTCGATCTCACCCTCAAGATTCTCAAGTGCCTCCTCACCTATGGTTGAGATAAGCTGATCTCTGTCATCCATGGGAATTATGGTCTCTGTACCTTCTTTGGTTCCCTTCATTGTGTCCTGGAAAGTAACTACATGTTTTTCTCTTCTGTCATAGATTCCTTTAAAGTTTTTACCGGAACCTATGGGAAGATTCATGGGACATGTTGCTATTCCAAGGTGGTTCTCAATATCATCAAGAAGCTCATATGTATCCATCGCGTCACGGTCGAGCTTATTAATGAATGTAAAAATCGGAATATGTCTCATTGTGCAGACTTTGAACAGCTTCTTGGTCTGGGGCTCAACACCCTTACTTGCATCTATAACCATGACTGCTGAATCCGCAGCCATAAGTGTACGATAAGTATCCTCCGAGAAATCCTGATGTCCGGGTGTGTCCAGAATATTTATGCAGCAATCTTCAAAGTTAAACTGAAGAACTGAAGATGTAACAGAAATACCACGCTGTTTTTCAATCTCCATCCAGTCAGATACGGCATGTCTGGCTGTTGCCTTACCTTTAACCGATCCGGCGAGATTTATGGCTCCTCCGTAGAGAAGGAATTTCTCTGTAAGTGTAGTCTTACCTGCATCAGGGTGGGATATAATTGCAAAAGTTCGTCTCTTATTAATCTCTTCTGTAGTTTGGTTATTACTCATTATTTAACCTTTCTAAATATCTAAAACATAACGACACGCGAAAAACGCACTCTTTCTATTTTATGAAAGAGTGCGCGTAAAGTCAATAAATTGTATGAGGTTATTCACTTACCTTAGTGAAGCATTGAAGTTCCTTCAAACTCAGGCTTTATTCCAAAGTAATCAAGAACTGTAGCTCCAATATCAGCAAATGTGCTTCTTGTACCGTGATTCTTGGGCGTTACATTATTACCATACATAATGAAAGGAATGTACTCTCTGGTATGATCCGTAGTCTTTAGATATGAAGGATCACAACCATGATCAGCAGTCATCATGATGATATCGTCATCTCTAAGCTTAGATACCATTTCAGGAAGCTTAGTATCAAAATAATTGAGTGCCTTCGCATATCCGTCAATGTCACGTCTGTGGCCGTAAAGCATATCGAAATCCACAAGATTAACAAAGCAAAGTCCGTCGAAGTCCTTATCCATGTACGCAAGAGTCTTTTCGATTCCGTCTGCATTGCTCTCTGAAAATACAAATTCCGTGAGACCTTTTCCTTCAAAAATGTCGCGAATCTTACCAACCCCGAGAACATCCTTGCCGGCTGCCTTGAGCTGATCAAGCATGGTTGTCTTAGGCGGTTCAAGTGAATAGTCATGTCTGTGGGGTGTTCTGGTGTAGTTACCGCTTGTTCCCACAAAAGGTCTTGCTATAACGCGCCCAACTCCCAGGTCTCCCTGAAGCATCTCTCTTGCTATGTGGCAGTATTCATAGAGTGTTTCGAGAGGAACAACATCCTCATGTGCAGCAATCTGAAAAACGCTGTCAGCAGATGTATAGACAATCAAATCGCCAGTCTTTACATGCTCATCACCGTAGTCATTAATAACCTGCGTACCGGAATAGGGCTTATTGCAGATAACTCCTCTTCCAACTCTCTTACTAAACGCATCAAGGAACTCCTTGGGGAATCCATCAGGGAACTTCGGCATGGGCTTGGGTGAAATAACTCCGGCAATCTCCCAGTGGCCTGTTGTTGTATCCTTGTCCTTACTTGCCTCCTGGCATCTCGCATATGCTGCGGTAGGATTAGCAACAGATGGTCTGCAATCAACGCCATCTATATTAAAGAGTCCCATGGCTCCCATATTAGGCATATCAAAATACTTGCTCGTCGCACACGCTCTAATAGTATTTACATCAAAATCTCCGTACTCAGCAGCATCAGGCTCTTCACCTACTCCAAAGCTGTCCAAAACTATCAAAAAAATTCTTCCCATAAAAGTCTACCTCCAGGAATTAATTTGTTCAAAACACACAAAGCTATTACTCTTAGCCATGTGTCAAATAGTTGTAAAAAGGGATGCGAATACTCGCATCCCCTATATTTTACCATATTCATAGCCGAATGTTCAGCATAGCTGTCATCTATTATTTCTGAGCGACGTCTTTCATTGAAAAGCTGATTCTGCCCATGCGGTCCTTGCCAAGGCAAACAACCTTAACCTCATCGCCGAGAGTAAGAACATCCTCAACGTGATCGATACGCTCGTTAGCAATCTTAGAGATGTGTACCATACCCTCTTTGCCGGGAGCGAACTCAACAAATGCACCAAACTCCTTGATGCTTACAACTTTTCCTGTGAAGATCTGGCCCTTCTCGAATTCTGTTGTAATAATATTGATCATATCGATAGCCTGCTGCATCTTATCCTTATCTTCGCCGCAGATGCTTACCTTACCATCGTCTGTGATATCAATCTTAACGCCTGTGCGCTCGATGATCTCGTTAATAGTCTTACCTCTCTGGCCAACTACATCACCGATCTTATCAGGATCAATCTCGATAGATATGATCTTAGGAGCATACTGGCTTACCTCCTTACGAGGCTCAGCAATAGCCTTGCTCATGCACTCATCCATGATGAAGAGGCGAGCCTGACGGCACTGTGAAATAGCCTGCTCAACGATAGCCTTAGTAAGACCATGGATCTTGATATCCATCTGTATAGCTGTGATACCTTCCTTAGTTCCTGTTACCTTGAAGTCCATGTCTCCGAAGAAGTCCTCAAGACCCTGAATATCTGTAAGTACCACGAAATCATCATCTGTATCACCTGTTACAAGACCACAGCTGATACCTGCTACCATCTTCTTGATCGGAACACCGGCAGCCATAAGTGACATACATGATGCACATGTGGAAGCCATTGAAGTTGATCCGTTTGACTCAAATGTCTCTGATACGCAGCGGATTGCGTAAGGGAACTCCTCCTCTGAAGGAAGTACAGGGAGAAGTGCTCTCTCTGCAAGAGCTCCGTGTCCGATCTCACGACGTCCGGGACCTCTTGAAACCTTAGTCTCACCTACTGAATAAGCAGGGAAGTTGTACTGGTGGATATATCTCTTGCCTGTTACATAAGGATCAAGTCCCTCAACCTTCTGCATCTCTGAAAGAGGAGCAAGTGTTGTTACATCACAGATCTGAGTCTGTCCACGTGTGAACATAGCACTACCGTGAACGCGAGGAATAAGATCGATCTCAGCAGAAAGAGGACGAATCTGGTCAATTGCTCTTCCGTCGGGACGCTTGTGGTCCTTAAGAATCATCTTACGTACAGTCTTCTTCTCATACTGATAAATAGCCTCACCAAGAATAGCAAGCCATTCTTCGTTGTCAGCAAACTTCTCTTCAAGACGAGCAGTAATGTCAGCAATATTAGCCTCTCTCTTCTGCTTCTCGTCTGTAAATACAGCGTTCTCCATCTCTTCCGGAGGAACAACTTCCTTGATGGCATCAAAGAGTTCCTGAGGAACTGCGCAGCTATCATATGAGTGCTTCGGCTTACCAACCTCTGCTACGATGCCCTTAATAAAATCAATGAGCTTAAGGTTAACGTCATGTGCAAGGTAGATAGCTTCCTTCATCTTATCTTCAGGAATCTCGTTACATCCTGCCTCGATCATGATAACCTTCTGACCAACTGAAGCAACTGTAAGACGCATATCACCCTTGTCCCACTGCTCCTGTGAAGGGTTAACAATGAACTCACCATCGATCATACCGATCTGAGTCATAGCGCAGGGACCATCAAAAGGAATATCTGAAATAGAAACAGATACTGAAGCACCGATCATTGCAACAAGCTCAGGACGGCACTGTGTATCTACAGACATTACCATAGTCTCAATAGTAACGTCATTACGATAGTCCTTAGGGAAAAGAGGACGCATAGGTCTATCTATAACACGGCTTGTGAGAATAGCATTCTCAGAAGGCTTACCCTCTCTCTTATTGAATCCTCCGGGGAATTTACCTACAGAGTAAAACTTCTCACCATACTCTACACTGAGAGGAAAGAAATCAATTCCGTCTCTGGGCTTATCAGAAGCAGTTGCTGTACAAAGTACTGTTGTATCACCGTACTTCATGAATGCACATCCATTAGCCTGCTTACCAACTTTACCAATCTCAATTGTAAGAGTTCTTCCGGCAAGTTCTGTTGAAAATGTTTTCATATTAAATCTCCTTCTCGCGCCATCCTCGGGCGCATAAATTATATATAAATTTATGTTTTATATTAAACCCTCATACGTCAGCTCTGCTGACACCTCCTCACATGAGAGAAAGCAGGAAGGTATTAATCATTTTAAGCAGAAATAAAACAAGGCGGAATAAGCCGACTATTTCTAATCGGCATCCCCGCCTTATTCTCCCTTAGGAAATTACTTTCTGAGTCCAAGATCAGCAATAAGCTTACGATACTTCTCAAGGTCATTCTTCTTGAGGTATGCAAGAAGAGCACGTCTTCTACCTACCATCTTAAGAAGACCTCTTCTTGAGTGGTGATCCTTCGGATGTGTGTTGAGGTGCTCGTTGAGCTCCTTGATTCTTGTTGTAAGAATAGCAACCTGAACCTCCGGTGAACCTGTGTCGCCAGCTTTTCTAGCATACTGATTGATAACTTCTGTCTTCTTTTCCTTTGAAATCATGTTTCTTCTCCTTTGAAAATTCGATGTGCCGTATACCAGGAAGTGGCTGGAGTTCCATCCTCCGAGTATCGGTAATTACATTATCGTTCCTCACATGAGAAACCAAGTAATTTTAACATGCCCACATGTAAATGTAAAGATATATATATTTCTCAGGCGATTTCATTTTTCCTTTGACAATCCGGGGCTATTCTTGATCGAATTCCATAGATCAATCATTCATAGCTGAAATAATTTCTGCCGGCCTCAAGGTCAAGGTCAAGCTGTCTTTGCAGTACCTCCACACTGGCAAATTTCTGCTCTTTTCTATGAAAAGTCAAAAGAGCTATTTCCAAATATTTGCCATATAAATCGCCGTCAAAATCATAAATATAGGTCTCAACGCTGACCTGTCCGTTATTTGACACCGTAGGACGAAGCCCAATATTGGTCATTCCGTGATATTTTCTGTCATCTACTCTCACCTCTGAAAAATAGACGCCATATGGTGGCAGGCATTTTTCGTCCGGCGGAAGCAGATTAACCGTAGGAAATCCTATGGTCCTTCCAAGCTTTTTGCCGTGCGCAACCACACCGCCCACATAGTATATTTCTCCAAGAAGCTCTGCTGCTCTCTCCATCTCAGCGCTTAATATTTCCTCTTTGATAAAACTGGAGCTGACATCTCTCCCAAACATCTGTAGCTTTTTGATAGCATGAGTTCTGTACCCAAGCTCCGGTGCAAGTTTGTTCAAAAGAGAAAAATCGCCCCTCCCCTTATAACCATAGGATAGGTCATCTCCCGCAGCAATATAGGCAGCATTCATCCTGTCACTAAGAATATTTCTGACAAAGTCTTCAGGCATGGTGTGCGCCGTTTCAGCGTTCATAGGAAATTCAACAAGGATATCTATTCCAAGTGCTTCAAACTTTCGCCTCTTTTCATCTTTTGTAAGAAGCTGCGTCAGCATTGCGCTCTTTTTGCTGTCTGAACTTTTAGCTTCTGCAGGCTTGCCGGCATCAGCCATGTTGGCAAAAAATACTGCAGGCGGGGGATCAAATGTGAAAATTGTCGCTTTCATCCCCTGCTCCTTCTTATCAAGAATATGCCTCAGGAGTTTTTGGTGTCCCATATGTACACCATCAAATTTACCGATAGCTACTGCGGTTTTATCCTCTATATGAAATTGTGTCTCTCCGGATATTATCCGCATTTTCTTCTGCTCCAATTCATATCTATTGTATATAGAAAAACTTCTCTACTCTGAACTGCCCCGTTCTTTCATCACATTTATATATGCCAAAGAAAGTTCCGTCCTCGGAGTATACCCTCACTCTGCAACCGTCAGAATAGAGTTTTTCGGGTTCAACAAAATCCTGTTCATCTTCAGGCGCCTCACTTACAAGGTTCTCAACCTTGAAGCTGTTTCCGTTTTCAAGCATCCTTCTGTAGTCATCGCGGACAATACAATAATCAAGGTCCCTGAAAAGGCTTTCAGTGGAAGCAACTATCTCTTCCACTCTTCCCTCGTCGCGAAGCTGCTCGATCTGATCAAGAGTGTGAGCTGTCTCCAGATGAAAGCTTCCCACTGCAGTTCTTGTAAGATGCTCCATTGCAGCCCCACAGCCAAGAGCCTCACCTATATCATTGCAGAGAGTCCTGATGTAGGTTCCCTTTGAACACTTTACCTCCATTGTAAAAATATGCTCATCCTCAAGATGGGAATCATCAAGTATAGTAATGGCCTCGATATTGATTCTTCTGGGCTTTCTCTCAACTTCCTTTCCCTGTCTTGCAAGTTCATAAAGCTTCTTTCCATTAATCTTGATAGCAGAATACATTGGAGGAATCTGGTCATATTCCCCAACAAAGCGCTTAACTGCCTCATGAAGCTGCTCTCTTGAAACATTGACCTCTTTTTCAGACAGGATTCTTCCTGACATATCCTGGGTATCCGTAGTAACTCCCAGTCTGCAAACCGCTATATATTCTTTATCGTGGTCCGTCAGCATATCGCAAAGCTTCGTGCCATTTCCCACACAAACAACAAGGACTCCTACCGCGTCCGGGTCCAGAGTCCCTGTATGTCCGATTTTTTTCATTTTTAAAATGCCACGGAGGCGCGCCACAACATCACTTGATGTGTAACCTGCCTCCTTGTAAACATTGATTAGTCCGTTATACATATAACCTCATTATTTCCGAAGTACTATCCTGCTCGTGATAATTTAAAGTGCATTATCACTTAACAGCATTTACACCTTTTAAATCTCTCTCAACATATTCTGAGAGTGAATTAATTATATCATGCTGTGTTCCGTTCATCGTACATCCGGCAGCTCTGGCGTGCCCGCCGCCGCCAAACAGTTCAGCAATCCTGGCAACATTCACTTTGCCCTTAGACCTGAGACTCACCTTGTATTCAAGGCTTCCTATCTCATACATGAAAATTGCACATTCAGTTCCTGTAGTAAGAAGGAGCTGGCTTACAATACCATCAAGGTCAGCGGAAGTCGCCTGATAGAAATCCATAGTCTGCCTTGATACCACACTTACAATGCAGTCACCGTGCATGATAAGCATGCTTTCAAGAAGAGCCCTTCCAAGTATCTGATTCTGCACATAGCTCTTTTCATAAAATACGTGGTCTATCAGCTCTCCAAACTCAAATCCGAATCCGATAAGATCTGCTGCAACCTTCATCGTATCAGGAGAAGTGTTGGAATACTTGAAAACACCGGTATCTGTAACTATGCCCATATAAATAGCCTTGGCAACTTCTACATCCATCTTATCCTTGTCAAGGCAGTTGTATACAAGCTCAGATGCAGAGCTTGCAGAAGGAACGATGTAATTCTCATCTCCTGTCCCTTTGTTACTTATATGATGATCTATATTTACTGTTTTTCTTGCTGCGTCAAAGATTTTCTCGCCTTCGCCAAGCCTCTCTTTGCCACAATCAAGTGCAAAGAATATATCGTAGCTTTCCACATCGGTCTTAAAATCGTTATTAACTTCCGATGTTCCGCTGATAATTCTGTAGCTCTCAGGTATCTGTTCAAGGAAAACATCAACTCTGAGTTCAGGATAGTTTTTCTTCAAATAGAGATATAATGCCATGTTGGAGCCCACACAGTCTCCATCGGGGCGGACGTGTCCGCCAATGGCTACGGTTTTGGCCCCCTTAACCAATTCATCAATTCTCATTATCAGTCCTCTTCCTCGGGAAGTTCTTCATCGGTTTCCCCTCTGGCAGCCTTTGCAGCTGCATCCTTAGCTGCGACTTCGTCGATTATCTTGGACATATTGATCGCATATTCAATGGAATCATCCATGATAAATCTCAGCTCAGGTGTATTGCGCATATTCAATTCTTTTGCAACTGTACTTCTGATATAACCGGCAGCAGATTTAAGTCCCTCCTCGGTGCGGAGTCTGTCTTCATCATTACCCATGACAGAAACCCACACCTTACAGGTCTTAAGGTCAGGAGCAACCTCTACATCCATAACAGATGTCATAGGGCTGATCCTGGGATCCTTACTGAATCTGATAGCCTCAGATATAACCTTCATAACTTCGCCGTTTATACGAATATTTTTAATACTGTTTTTTCTCATAAATTATGCTCCTTAACTGCTTTGCAACAGTTAAATATAAATAAGCCGGGAATTATGACTTTATTTATTATTTCTTCGCGTCAAGCTTCTCGCGAGGTACCTCAACCATAATATAAGCTTCAACTACATCACCGACGTTAATTGAATCAAAGCCCTCGAATACAAGACCACACTCGTATCCGTCCTTAACTTCTTTAACATCATCTTTGAAGCGCTTAAGTGAAGCAAGGTCACCCTCGAAGATCTGGTCGCCATCTCTGCTGATACGAACTTTGCAATCCTTCTGGATCATACCATCAGTAACGATAGCACCGGCAATATTACCAACCTTGGATGCCTTGAACAGCTGACGAATCTCAGCATGTCCGATAACCTTCTCCTCATATACAGGAGCAAGCATACCCTTCATGGCATATTCAACATCTTCAATTGCCTGATAAATTACTTTGTAAAGCTTGATCTCTACGCCTTCATGCTCAGCTGTGCTCTTGGCAACCGCATCGGGACGAACATCAAATCCGATGATGATAGCATTTGAAGCAGCAGCAAGTGAAACGTCAGACTCTGTAATAGCACCAACACCACCATGAATAACCTTAACAACAACCTCATCATTAGAGAGCTTAAGAAGGCTTGCCTTAAGTGCTTCTACGCTACCCTGAACGTCTGCCTTGATGATGATATCAAGTTCTTTGAGCTTACCTTCCTCAATTTTGGAATAAAGATCATCAAGTGACATCTTAGCCTTTGTCTCCTCGATAAGATCCTTCTTCTGCTGCTGAAGGTAAGTATTAGCATACTGTTTAGCTTCCTTATCGCTCTGGTGTCCAAGGAATACTTCTCCTGCACCCGGCACATCTGAAAGACCAAGAATCTCAACAGGCTGTGAAGGACGAGCCTCTTTGAGTCTCTTACCCTTGTCATCGATCATGGCACGGACCTTACCTGAGCATGCACCTGCTGAAATGAAATCACCCACATGGAGAGTTCCCTTCTGTACAAGTACATTAGCAACAGGACCACGTCCCTTATCAAGCTTAGCCTCAAGGACAAGTCCTCTTGCCTCGCGGTTAGCGTTTGCCTTGAGTTCAAGAATGTCAGCAGTGATAAGAATAGTATCAAGAAGAGTATCCATTCCTTCGCCTGTCTTTGCAGATACGGGAACAAACTCCGTCTGTCCGCCCCAATCTGTAGCAATAAGACCATACTCTGTCATTTCCTGCTTAACTCTGTCAACATTTGCACTGGGCTTATCAATCTTATTAACTGCTACGATAATCTCAACACCTGCTGCCTTGGCATGGTTAATAGCCTCGACAGTCTGAGGCATTACACCGTCATCAGCTGCAACTACAAGCACTGCAATATCTGTAGAATTAGCACCACGCATACGCATAGCTGTGAAAGCCTCATGTCCGGGTGTATCAAGGAAAGTAATCTTTCTGTCATTAACTTTTATCTGGTATGCACCGATTCTCTGTGTGATACCGCCTGCTTCCTTGTCTGTAACACTTGTGTCACGAATAGCATCAAGAAGTGATGTTTTACCATGGTCAACGTGTCCCATTACGCAGACAACCGGAGGTCTGGAAGTAAGAAGGCTCTCATCCTCCTCATCCTCTTTAAGAAGTTCTTCAATTACGTCTACCTGAACTTCCTTCTCGCAAATGATATCATACTCAATTGCTATATTCTCAGCTTCTTCATATGTAAGCTCTGAGTTAACTGTAACAATCTGGCCGGCAAGGAAAAGCTTCTTAATGATAGCTGAAGGCTGAAGCTTCATCTTATCAGCGAGTTCCTTTATTGTAAGCTTTTCAGGTATTGTAATTACCTTGATCTGCTCCTCAGGCTCCTCTACCTTCTTAACCTCAGGCTTGATGAAACGACCAACCCTCTTGCTTCTGGGCATCATCTCTTCATTCTCTTCGTAGATATGATCCTTCTTTGATCTCTTATCCTTATCCTGGCCTGAGCGTCTCTTTCCTTCGCCCTTTCCTTCATTTATAGGAGGCGCAGCATCAAATCCGCCTCTGTCCTTGCCCTTAGCAAAGTCTTTACCTTTTCCTGCAGGACGATCTGAGCCCGGTCTGCCCTGAGCACCCTGTCCGGGTCTGGCATTCTGGCCACCCTGGCGTGAATTGCCCTGTCCGGGAGCGCGTCTGTCATTCTGAGGTCCTCTTCTGTTCTGACCGTTCTGATCTCTTCCTTCGTTTCTGCGATTATCACCGCCACGATTCTCTGTAGGACGATTCTCTGCAGTGCGGTTCTCTGTAGGACGTCCCTCTCTTACAGGTGCTTCTGTCTTAGGTGCTGCAGGTGCACTGGTTACAGGTGCAGCAGGCTTCTTAGCGGGCTCTGTCTTAGGTGCTGCCGGCTTAGATGCTGCAGCTGCCTTAGCCTGCTTCTGAGAAGGCTCCTGATATTTCGGAATCTCTGTGTTATATGACTCAAGCTGTGAAGGAGCTGTCAAAGGTTTAATGGGATGGTACACATTCTGTGAACGTGCAAATGTTCCCTGCTTCTGTCCTCCACGATTGTCGCGGTTCTGATTCTGGTTCTGATTTTTATTCTGACCACCGCGATTTGCATTATTCTGTCCATGGAAATTGCCGCTCTTGGAATTATTAGGGTTTGTTACGAAGATGATATTCTTCTTCTTTTTAACATTCCCCTCTCCCTCGGGCTTTTTCTTTAAAGGCTTTTTCTCACCTTTTTTATCATCAGACTCGGCTGCTGCCTTAGGCTTGTCCTCCTTCACAGGAGCTTCAGGCTTGCTCTCAGTTTTTGCATCAGCTTTGCTGCTTCCGAAGTGTTTTCTTACCTTCACCGCATCCTCGTCTTCGATGGAACTTGTTGATCTCTTTGCAGCTTCAACACCCTGATCCTGCAGGTATGCCAAAAGCTCCTTATTTTCAACACCAAGCTCCGAAGCGAGTTCGGATATTTTAATTTTCGACATTCACATTTCCTCCGTACTATTCATCTACACGTAAGTTCTTCTGAAAGCTTTTTGCAAACCCGTCGTCCGTGATCGCAATACTCGTTCGAACTTCCTTGCCAATCGCATGTCCAAGTTTTTCTTTAACCCCGAACACGAAAAATGGCACTTCATAATAATCACATTTATCCCGGAACTTTTTGCTCGTATTATCCGAAGCATCACTGCTTACCAGAACCATACAGGCCTTTCCGCTTTTTATGGCATTCTCCACTGCAAACTCACCGCTCACCAGTTTTCCTGCCTTTTGACATAAGCCGAGCAGAGAATAAACTTTATTTTCATCCATTTATCTCAAGCTCCTTTTTCAACTGTTCCAGAGTTTCCTCCGGAATGGCTACCTTGAGCGATCGCTCAAGTCCTCTTTTCTTTATTGCCTTTTCAAGGCATTTAGCATCCCTGCATACATAAGCGCCTCTTCCGTTGGCACGTCCCGTGGGATCAAGATGTATCTCCCCTGCCGTATCACGGATTACACGGACAAGCATCGTTTTTTCTTTGCTCTCTCCGCAGCCGACGCACTTTCGCATAGGTTTCTTTTTTTCCATAGTTATCCTTTAACTGACCTTCATCTCGAAATAAGGATTATTCTTCTTCCTCAGCGGCTTCAGCTTCGTCATTGTCCTCAGCTTTCTCCTCAGCATCGTACTCTTCTTCAGCGTACTCCTCTTCGGAATATTCGCCCTCTTCGAACTCCTCATTCTCTTCGTACTCGTCGCTTTCGTACTCTTCCTCGTCATCCATGTAATCCTCAATACGGAATCCGGGAGCATCCTTAGCCTGAGTCTCACTCTTAATATCTATCTTGTAGCCTGTAAGACGTGCTGCAAGTCTTGCATTCTGTCCTTCCTTACCAATAGCAAGTGAAAGCTGATAATCAGGAACTACAACCTTTGCACTCTTCTCATCGGGATCAGCGAAAACCGCAACGATCTTAGCAGGTGAAAGTGCATTCTGAATAAGGTTACCGGGGTTCTCATCCCAGTTAACAATATCAATCTTCTCACCATTGAGCTCATCTACGATAAGATTAACTCTGCTTCCGTTGATACCTACGCAAGCACCAACCGCATCAACATTAGGATTGTTGGAATAAACCGCAATCTTGGTACGGTTACCTGCTTCACGGGCAATGCTCTTGATCTCAACTGTTCCGTCCTGAATCTCAGCAACTTCCTGCTCAAAGAGTCTCTTTACAAGATCGGGGTGTGTACGTGACACAAGAATTCTGGGACCCTTATTGCCATTTCTAACCTCAAGGATATAAACCTTGATACGCTCTGTAGGACGATAGCGCTCAGTCTTAACCTGCTCATTCTCATTGAGCATTGCATCTGCCTTACCAAGGTTGATGCTGATATTTTTACCGATAAATCTCTGAATAACACCGGTAACGATATCATGCTCATGCTCATAATATTCACTGTAAATCGCATCCTTCTCCTCCTCACGGATCTTCTGAAGGATAACGTTCTTCGCATTCTGTGTAGCGATACGGCCGAATTCCTTGGAGTTAACTTCAACTGCGATGATATCACCAATCTGCGCGGTAGGCTTGATCTTATGTGCATCATCAAGGCAGATCTCAAGGATGGGATCCATTACGTCATCAGCAAGCTCCACAACTTCTTTATCTGCAAAGCACTTGATATCACATGTGTCACGATCGATATCAATGCGGATATTGTCTGCACTCTTAAAATGATTCTTGCATGCAGTTACAAGAGAATTCTCGATAGCATCAAAAAGTGAATCTCTTTTGATATTCTTCTCTTTCTCAAGCAGATCGAGTGCATCCATCAATTCTTTACTCATAGTTTTTTTCTCCTTAATCTATGAAAGTTTAAAAATATTTGTTTTCAGGTATTCTCATCAAAAATCCAAGGTGAGTTTTACACTTGAGATTTCTTTTCTTGTAAATGTAATGTCTTTTTCTGCCGACTCGATTGTAATGCTGTCAGCATCAAAGCTCTTAAGTTTACCTGTAAATTCCTTGGTTCCGTCCTGCGCCTTGTAGAGCTTCACGTCAACATCCTGGCCTATACTGCTCTCAAAGTGCCTGTCCTTTTTAAGTGCTCTTCCGAGTCCCGGGCTGCTGACCTCCAGGGTGTACGCCTCCTCAATGAAATCATGCTCATCAAGTGCATCCGAAAGTGCATGACTGACATCTACACACTTGTTAATATCAACTCCGCCGTCTCTGTCAATGTAAGCTCTGAGATACCACTCGCCAGCTTCCTTAACGAATTCCACATCATAGATACGAACTTCATTAGCCTCAGCTATCGGCGTAAGCAGAGCTTCCGTTTTACGCTCTATTTCTTCCCTTCTGGACATGTTATTACCTCATAATTAAATCCATAGAAAAAGTGGACTCTTTGCAAGTCCACTTCTAGTCTGAATTATTCTTAAGTTACAAATGTAATATAGCACTACTGTCAAGCTTCGTCAAGCGCACGTGCCATAAAATCAGAGATTTTAGCGTTTTTTAAGAAATAGTTCTTATAAAAACAGAGGCTTTATGGTCTTCTCCATAGTCTTGAGTATCAAATATGTGATAATTGTATCTACGGGAAGCATGATTGCATTTGACAGTATCCTGCCGGGAAGCAGGGCAATTATAGCCTGGTCGTAAAGGATTTTCAGCCAAAGTGAATTAAGACCGATGTTGACAAAAATCTTTACTATAAGCTGTGCTGTAAAAACTCTTATCACAGATATGTTCTTTTTATAGAAAGCAAATCCATAAATGATTCCGCCAAGGGCTGCACTAATAGTAAATCCCGGGAAGAAATCTCCGGTCGGCTGAAGGAACCACTTGATAATATCAAGAGCTGCTCCAAAAATAGCTCCCACTGCAGGGCCAAAGAGATAATCGACAACCTGATTCGGCAGCCCGGAAAATCCGATGCGGATAAACTGACCTATTCTTATGGTAGCAACATAGCCAAGTATTATTGCAATAGCCGCCATCATTCCGCAAAAGACTACATTTCTCAGGCTCTTGAATTCCCCAAGGGATCTGAGCCATCTGTTTACATTGACGTTACTTTTTTCATTGATAGTTACATTTTTCTGCATAAAAAACACCTCCTATGCATTCCACAGTATGCACAAGGAGGTGTAAGAATTCCGTACACTTTCAATATGCTACAGTGGGAACCGAATCCGACACCGCGGTTACCCTTCGTCCTTCTGGCAGTCCCTGTCCAGATGGCACTTAACGCACCGGATTCTACTCTGTTTTCTAAGTTACGAAATAAATTATATCAGCAAAATAAATTGCGTCAACAATAATTTTATAAAAGTTATATTAAATAATCTTATTAAAAGTGTCAGCAAGCGCAGGATAAATATTTTTAAACTGTTGATATCTTGCTTCATATTTTGCTACAAGTTCAGGATCCGGCTTCTCAGTCTTGTCAACCTTAACAATTGCAGCTGCTGCATCCTCAACGCTCTTGTATGCTCCACATGCTACCATGGCAAGCATAGCACCGCCCATTCCGGGACCTTCCTCGCATGTAGGAACATCTACTTCTATATTAAGAATATTTGCGATCATTTTTCTCCAGAGAGGACTCTTAGCACCGCCGCCGCAGATCATTGAGCGTTCAGGCTTAACTCCGATACTCTTGGCAACTTCGTACATATCCCTGACAGCAAATGCAACACCCTCAAGAACAGCCTGTGTCATGTCTGCTCTTGTAGTATCCATTGTTATACCTGTAAATGTAGCACGGGCATTAGGGTTATTCCAGGGAGATCTCTCACCCATGAGATAAGGAAGGAAGAATACATGATTCTCACCAAGTTTCTCAATAGCAGCCTGCTCTGCCGCATAGTCCTTAGTCTGTAATATGCCGTCATTCCACCACTTGTTGCAGCTTGCTGCACTGAGCATGCATCCCATAAGATGGAAATGTCCGTCTGCATGGTCAAATGAATGAAGCGCATTGTTACTATCAACAGCAAAGCTGTCTGAAGACATGAAAATTGTTCCACTTGTTCCAAGTGAGATGTTGCACTTGTTGTTACCAACAGTACCTGTTCCTACTGCTGCTGCAGCATTGTCACCGGCACCGGCTGCAATAACAACATTCTCACTAAGACCAAGTTCAGTAGCAACTGAAGGTACAAGAGTTCCTACCTTCTCATAACTCTCATAGAGCTTAGGGAGCATATCTGTTGTGATATCACAGAGTTTACACATCTCTTCTGACCACTTGCGGTTCTTAACATCAAGAAGAAGCATACCTGATGCATCTGAGTAATCTGTGCAGAATGTTCCCGAAAGCTTATATGCAAGATAATCCTTAGGAAGCATTATCTTCTTGATATTCTTGAAGTTCTCAGGCTCATTCTCCTTAACCCAAAGAATCTTGGGTGCAGTAAATCCGGCAAATGCGATGTTGGCAGTATATTCAGAAAGCTTATCCTTTCCGATCTCATTATTAAGGTAATCAACCTGCTTCTGAGTTCTGCCATCATTCCAAAGGATTGCAGGACGGATAACGTTATCATTCTCATCAAGGATTACAAGTCCGTGCATCTGGCCGCCAAAGCTGATACCTGCAACCTGTGACTTATCCGCATCCTTAAGCAGTTCCTTAAGTCCCTCGATTGCCTGTGCATACCAGTCCTCAGGCTTCTGCTCAGACCACCCCGGCTGAGGAAAATAAAGCTGATACTCCTTGGTAACTGTTCCGTGAATCTTACCTGTTTCATCCATAAGTACAAGCTTAACGGATGATGTTCCTAAATCTACACCTATATAAAGCATATACAACCTCCCATTTTGCTTTTTATTTCTCGTCTTGTAGTTTTTTGCTATTAGTAACTTACTTCCGGTTACTTTTCAATACAAAAATAAATTATGAATCTCAAAAAACAGTATTCTTTTTTAGAAAGCATAATCCAACAATGTTAATTATACTTTCTTTTATGTTGTGATGCATCACACTTTTTGCTCTTTAATCACTAATTATTGCAGTAAAAATGCGGTCAAAAAAATTTTTAAATTTTTTTCAAAAAAGTACTTGCATTATTTTTGAAGTTGTAATAATATAATCAAGTCGCCGAACGAAAGCGACAAACAAAAAACTAAATGGCTCGTTGGTCAAGCGGCTAAGACGCTGCCCTCTCACGGCAGAATCAGCGGTTCGATTCCGCTACGAGCTACTGACTGTGTAAACAGCCCAACCCTATAACTCCAGACGCCAAGCGCGTTTCGGAGTTTTTTATTTTCTCTGAAAATCGTCAAATTTCCCCAGTTAAACCGGAGTTAAACTGAAGGGTTTCAAAGATGTTTATTTTAAGGGGATTCTCGCGATAGATAAATCATGTTTAAAGAAAAAATGCCATCTCTTCTATTAAAAAGGGATGGCATTCATTATCTGCTGGCGCTTATGTTCAGCATTTCTTCTGCTATAGTAATAATACTTTCTCGTTGTGGTTATATCAGAATGCCCCATCTGGGACATTACTAGTGAATCCTCCACATTAGCATCAAGTAATGCTGTTCCATAAGTCTTGCGAATCTTATGCATGGATCTTCTTTCAATTTCCAGCGCATCACATACTTTGTAGAGTCTGTCATTGAAAGTGTTTGTCCATACTTTACGTTTTCCGACCTGCATCATGTATTCATTATGAGGATTAAGAATCCTTATCTTCTGAATAGTTTCAAGTGCAGCAGGTGTAAGAATAATGTACCGGTCACCTGCATCTGATTTAGTATATTCGACTATTTCATGAGTGCATTTGCCGGTAACAGGCGATTTATACTTGATTTCCTGCCTCTGAATATGCAAAGTTTTATCTTTACATACATCAGAAAACTTTAATCCCGATAATTCGCCTTCTCTGATACCTGTCTGGAACGTAAGAAGTATCCCAAGGTTTTCTATTGTAGGGTGTTCACGAAGATAGCTTAAAATGCGCGGGACTTCATCCTCATCAAATATCTGTGTTTTATCACGGACATTAGATTTCTTAAATGCCTTTTTGGATAAATCAAGATCCCCAAAGAATGAAGAAATGCTGATGTTGGTATATCCATACTTCTTCGCCCACTTGAAAGCTCCAATAACGAGAGTTCTCATATTGGAGAAAGCTTTAGCTGTAAGATTAAGCTTTGCAATGGTTGTACGAACAAATATCTCTAATTCATGTTCTGTGATGTCACATATCTTTTTATCCTTGATATCGTTCCATCCAATGAACCTTTTGAATTCAGAATGATATCTGTCAAAGGTGCCTTTGCAAATCTCATTCATATCGAGCTTTTGCTGTGACCAGTTCTCAAAGCATGTTGAAAAAGTTGGTGTTCCATCAATTTCCGCATAATGCTCAAAGATAGCTTCGTGAAGTTCTTCTTCTGTTTTTCTTTTTAAAAGCCTCCTGTTGTTCTTCTTAGTGCAGTCCGGGAGGAGAGTGTAGTAAGCACCATCCTTCCCGCGCCATATCTTATGGCTGCTGCTATGGTCATTGATATATGTATTTTTTCTCTTCAAAATATACTCCTTTTGAAGAGCGTCCATATCTATCGTACCATTCGCCATAGCAAACCGCAATAAAGTAACATCACCAGGAGTTCCTGTGTTGTTGCTGGTATTTCTCATTGTGTAATTCCTATAAAACAAGTGGAACTTAGTTAAAATAAAAATCCTTTTCGAGCATCTGAACCCCATCAGGAGAAATAAGAACAAGGTTGTTTCCTAAATTGGATAAGGTATAGGGCTCAATCTTATTCACTAGTGACAGCGTTTCGCTGTAAGTTATTTCTCCGGATGAGTTTTTTGTTCGTCCGTTTTTGACCCATTGCCAGTGTTTTCCCGCCAATTTTGACCAGTATTCCTGCTCGGTGGGTTCGGATGATTCGAGGATGACTTTATACTTGAAGTTTGTCATCATTGCAATCCTCTGCTTTTCACCCCAGGTCAAATCGAGGTCGATTAGGCTCTGAGTCAGAATGAATATGCGACAATGCCTTTTTCTGAACTTCCTCAAAGCTGGCAAAATATCTATATTCCCTAAAGATGCAGCTTCATCCATACAGAAAAGGATGCTTGTCTTACTGCTTAATGGCCTATTCTGTATAAATTGCAGACATTGATTAGCTATAAGACAATTAAGCTGTTCATATTCTTCCAAATCTCCATCGTCAATAACAATAAAGATATTATTGCGTTCCATGTCAGAGGGGCACCATGAAGGGTTACCTGGTTCACCTCTGTGGATGATAGCTTTAATATTTTCATCCGTTGCAAACAAGGCTACTGCATCTTCACAGTTTTGCTTCGCTGAGGATGTATATGATAGTGGCAGATTAGGATCAGCAAAGCCGTTAATCAACCTTATGGCATCATCATTTCCTGTTCTGTCAATTTCGTTTAAAAGCTGATGCCAGTCAAGATCATGCACCTTTTCGCATATTTCAACAAAGTCATAACCTTCAAAATAGAATGCGATAAAGGCAGCCTTAAGAATCTTTAAGCCTTCTTTTCTATAGTAATCACCAGCTTCCGAAGAATCTTTATGCTTGGGCATAAGTGTTAATGCCAAATGTACCAAGTGCTTAATCTTCAAATTTCGGTCATTTTCGGCATCAATAACCGCAAAAGGATTGTAACCTATAGAATCCGGGTTACCCATCTTAAAAACGATTGTATTGCCTGTTAGACTGCCTATCGCTGTGTGGAGGTCCCCGCTGATATCCCACGTAATAAAATATCTTTTGTGACGATGGTTCCGCCAAGACTTACACCAATTGATTAGCGTGGGAATCAGTAAAGCTGTTGATTTTCCTAATCCTGTGCCTCCTACAGCCAAAATATGTCCTTCATCTCCGAAAGCTGACTCTGTTATCATCGGAGCTGATAAGGGATTCTTTTTTGAACTTCCAAACGTAACTCCTTCAGCTGTTCCCTTTTTCACTTTCCTTGTCGACTTCTCAACGAATTTCTTTGGCTTGGTATCCAATTTGTTCCTTCTAAAGTCGATATTCCTTATGCCTATGATTGCAACTAAAGCAATCACGGCTAAAACGTACAGTATGTCAATCAAATACATAATCAAAACCTACCTCTCTCGTATGAAATGCTTCTTTCCATGCTACGCATCTTTAGCTGTTTCACGGAATAAGCCCTACCATTACTGTCTCTTATTGTTCTGCCATTTAATAGGTCTGTAACCCTGCAAATATTCTTGGATTCCAAATATTTTGCAAGCTCAACCTGACAATCATGCAGTTCTCTGCGGTTAATAAGATCCTTTGCACAAAAAGTCTGCTTATCGCCTCGTTTTAGAACCGGAAGGAACGCAAAATGCAGATGCTGTGCGGACTCTGACCGGTGTCTGTATGCACTTATACAGATATCTTCACCTGTCATGCCTGCTTTTTCACTATATCTATTAACTAAAAACCGATAACTTTCGGCAAAAAAATCATCATATTTACTAGGTGGCAAATTTGGGGGAACAGTTACAATCCATGTTGCCATACGAACCGCGTCCTTGCGAAGGCGCTTTTCTCCCATAACCTCAGAAATTTTCTGCTTTATATATTCAGTTTGCTTCAAAGGGACAGGGTTATTGTTTTCATCTCTTACAACATTTCCGTCCTTATCCTTCTTATAGCGAGTAGGAGCGTAGTTTGTCCTATCTTCATCAAGGCGAGTCTGATCAATATTAGGATTGCTGTAATGCCCCGCACTCTTTTCTCGACTATAATGCTCTGTTAAGTGCCCTATATCTGTAAACTCTCGATACTTTTGTAAATGCATATCTATTTTTCTCTCTTTCTGTTTTTCTTTAGGAAACTTTCATGCGCATCAGCTTCTGCTATGGCAACAAATATTCAAAGGTCGCTCCACGCTCTCAATGAATATTAGCTGTCATGCAAGACGCTGATACGCTTTGTTCAGTTTCCTAAGTGTAGCTTGGTATACTTCTTTCAGAAGTACCTCTGCGCGTTGCTTCGTTTACCAAGCTCTTCTGGGAAACACCTTGGCAGGTTTTTCCCGCCGAGGGCGTCCCTTTTCCGCGAGCTCCTCCGCTTATGAGCAGGTGTTGAACACAACTTAATATGCGACAACCCGCATATTAAGCGCGTTCAATACCCTTTCAACACTCCGTAGCTCAAGGGAGCTGCGCTCCCTTCGCGTTCAACGCCCTTCAACAGGGCGTTGAACGCTACCCTTGCCTTCTCTTGCTGAGTCATGAGCCGCTGTGAGATTCCCAATCCAAGCGTATGCACTTTCATTGAAGGAATCATCTTGCGTCACACCTTGCGCCTCATCATAAAGTCTTCCGGCCCTATATATGAAGTATTTAATTTTCTCCTCAAAATTGGGTGGGGCAGTCAAGTCACAAGAAGCCTCAAGAAGGTGTGTAACCATTGTGTATAAATATGGATGGTCATAGATGTTTCCCCAGTTCTTTATCACGGAAGTGATAACATCTATAGGCTGATAATTCGCAACAAAGGGCTTATCATCAATACTTACCACTTCTTCTGATTTCCAATAGGGTGAATCATCAAACTGTGACAAAAAAGAGAATCGCGTATGACGCGAACATTCATTGTAGCAGTCAAGGTCATCCCTCCAACGCGCTTCCGTAATTGCATCTCTGATTATTTTCATCAAAGATTTCACCTCTTGATGATATAATTCATAGCTTTTCAAGCAGTGACACACATAAAATAGCAGCTCTGCTAAGTTATATATTCCGTTTCTGTAAGCATAATAAATTTGCCTACACTCCCATGCGCAAATAGTCATTAGTAAATCCTCCTGTAAAAAATAGGAAATTGCTATGCCACAATAATCTGTATACTGTTGCATATGTAGTTAATTGTTTCTCACGGTACCGTGTTGTTAAAGGTATACCGACACGCAGCCCCACAGCAACCACTTCTTTGAGTATCCACTTTTCTTCTACACTTAAGTGTTTAGAAGCTGTGTTTTCGACTTCACGTTTCTCGTTACCTTTTGCTTAGGTATTATTGAGCGATGCGCTGACCCACAGCAAGCACTTCTTTGAGTTTCCTCTTTTCTTCTACACTCGAGCGGTTAGACGCCGTGTTTTCAAATTCGCATTTCTCTTTACCCTTCGCTTAGGTATTATTGAGCGATGCGCTGACCCACAGCAACACCTTTTTGTTTACCCCCTTTTAGCATTTATAGATGCTGTATTTTTATTGGTCGATACAGACTTCTCCGTGTACCATCCCACACCTGCTTCGCATCCCTAGCCCCCTCCTTCAGGGAACACGCTACTCGTGAAAGGACTTATTAAAATCTCCCATCTCCAACGGTTCCCTCGAGGGAACCCCTCTTTTTTCGGCTATCTTTTCTGCTGTTTTTCACCTTTCTAATATGTGCTTTAGTTCTTCAACCATTGGTTTGCTAAGAAGCACCATAACCGTCTCCTTTCTCCATGCAAGGCACATTCCCAATTCTCCTTCGCAATGCTCAGTCCGATTACCATTTTCCACCTTGCATAAATTCATCCCGACTGTTCCTGAAGGTGCTACGCAAACCCGAAAATGGCGAAGAACTCAAAAGCACATGAAAATCAAAAGGAGAAAACCAGATGAAAAGATTTAGCCTCAAAAAGGCACGCACCCCTCCAATAGCTTCAAAATCTAAAAGCACATTTTATTTTTTATGAAAGGATTTCATTATGATTACAAAGAATATGATTTTTGCTGAACTCACAAACAGAGGTTTCAACGTTGATGTAAGAGAGGTTACAAAGAACGGCGTAAAGAAAGAAGCCTTTTGCATAGTTGATGATAACGAGAAGCACAACGCTATACCTACTTTCTATGTTGATAAGGTAATACAGAAAGCCCAGGAGATGAATTTCTCTTTGAATGATATAGTTGATGACATTTTGGAGATGCATGAGAAAAGCCTTGCAAATTTCAATATTGATTGCATGAAAGACAAGGAGTTTATTCTTTCACACTTATCAATTGGCTTACAGAAAGAAAGTTCCGAGGAACTCATTAAGAGAAAATGTGAATTTGAAGGACTTGAAGCGTATCTTTTTATGAAAGTTACTTTTAACGGTATAGATGGAACTATAAAGCTTAATGGTGCAATGCTTGATATTGCGAATATTAAAGATGATGAAGCTTGGAAAAGAGCTGAAAAGAACCTTCATGAGGATACAGTAATTGAGCCATTGACCAATTATTTCAAGAACATCATTGGAGCTGATGATTTTTCAGAGCTTGAAAACTATATGTTTATTTTGACAAATAAGTCGAAGGTCAAAGGCGCAAGTTCCGTTCTGGACAGAAAGGCTATAAAGAAATTAGGTGAAAGTAGGAACATAAGACGCTTTGTGTATCTTCCCAGTTCAATACATGAATCAATCTTGATCCCTGCGGATGGAAGTGTTGACCTTGAAGAATTTAAAAGCATGGTCAGAGAGGTTAACCGTTCTGTTTTAAATGAAGAGGATAAGCTTATTGATAACGCATATTTTTTGAATGTTTGATAAAAACTAATAACCAAATTATAAGGAGAATAAAACTAATGACAAACGAACAGATTATTTTAAATAAGAGATTTGAACTGATGAAATCAGGCAAGATTGGAACTACAGGAAAATTCATTTTCATTGAAGATGAAGATGGTAATAAAAAGAAAGTAAAAGAGCCGGCACAGCTTCACACATTCTTTGCATGGAAAAAGAAAGGCTATAAGGTAAAGCATGGAGAGCACGCTATCACAAAGCTTGATATCTGGAAGCGCACAAATACCAATTCAGATAATAAGGAGGAATCCGATAAAAAGCCTACCTTTATGAAAATGACAATGTTCTTCTTTGCAGATTCACAAGTTGAACCATTGCAGAAAGCTGAATAAATCTTAATAGGCGCAATACTAATATGTAAGCCAGGCACCGGAGGGGGAGCCTGGCTGCGCCAGCAAGGGAACCCCCGAATGCGCCCCGGCCGTTCTGCCGCGCCCGTTCCCTTGACCCTCCCAAGTAATTGAAGCTAACGCTTCGTAAATTTATTTCAAAGATCATTCGCTTGTACGAAAAAGAAATTCAATATTATCAAAAAAACATTATTTTTATATTGAAATAAATTCTTATAAAGTGCTACCATTTCGATGCTTATATTTATATGCATATTTTCTTATTAAGATATAAATTACAACCACAGGAAAGAATGGCAGGTGGGAGGGGATCTTCCACACATGGGTAATAGAAATAACAGAACCAATAAATAAGATTAAGTAATTTAGAAAAGAGGAAATTATGAAGAAAAGAATGATCACAGGACTACTTGCGGCGGTAATGGCGATTACACTGGCAGTACCGGCAGGGGGAATAAAGGCTGAGGCAAAGACACCTGCAGAACTGACTGGCTTTTATTGTTTTAAAGAACACGAAGAAGAATTATACAGCATAGCAACACAGATTGTAACAGGAGCACCGGCAACACCACATGAGAAGGTTAAATATTTTCATGATGAAATCTGCAAAAAGACAAAATATTCTCTAAACATAACAGCTGAAGAATCATTAGCATACGGCTCCCTAGTAAAAGGAAAAACAAAATGCACAGGATACTCAAATGCACTTTCCCTACTATGTGAACTGGCAGATATCCCCTGCAAAGAAGTAATTGGATACTGCGGAGATGTTCCACATATGTGGAACATCGTTCAGCTAGAGGACGGTGAATGGTATGAAGTAGATGTCACTGCTGATGATGAGTATAAAACAAACAATTATCTTTTGGTAACAACAGAAGAAATGAATAAAGACCATAAGCGCAATAATCCTACTTCAGATAATGAGGGAGTACCCATTGCAAAGGGCACACTCTATGCCTACAACAAGAAGGCCATAAAGGTAGGCGATGCTAAATATAAAGTAACCGATGCCGGAAAGGTTGAATACACAGAAGCAATCAAATCCGCAAAAGGGAATATCACTATTCCTGAAACAGTCACAATCGGCAACACTACTTACGAAGTTACATCTATTGCCAAGAATGCTTTTAAGGGAAACAAGAAGATCAAGAAAGTAACTATTGGAAAGAATATCGAAACTATAGGTAGTGGTGCATTTTCAAACTGCCCTAATTTAAAGAGCGTTGATATGTCAAAATGCAGGGTAAACACCCTTTCAAAGAATCTGTTTAAGGGTTCAAAGAAGCTCTCTAAGCTTTCAATAAACGGAGAAAATGTTACATCTGTTGGAAAGAACGCTGTTAAGAATATCGCCACAAAATGTAAGATCACTATTACGGGAACAAATAAGAACAGCGGCCTTGTTAGGAGTCTAAAAAAGCAGGGCGCTAAGAAAGCCAAGTTTATATTTAAATAAGCAAAAAGGGATGCATGGCATCCCTTTTTAAAATATAACATATTTAGCCTACCTTCTTTATAGAGCACAGTCCTGAACCGTCATAGCAATACACTCTGTAAGTAACTTTTGTTGCTTTGGTTAGTTTAAATTCATATACCCCAGCGCCGCCAGAATTACCAGCCCCTTGAAAGCTCTTCCAGTTGTTATTAGGCTTAGTAGAGTTATTACCCCTAAGTTCAGCTGCCTTTAAGTCGACCTTAACACTATCGCCAACTTTTAAATAAACAGATGTAGAAGCTTCGGTATTTGTCGTGCAATACTGGAAGTAATATGTTCCGGGCTGAAGCGTTGATGAAGCCGCATCGTTCCAGTTTGAGTTATTACCTTGCCCTGTATAAGTACCATTTGAATACTTATCCAGATATACATGACCATTTACCATACCGCCCTGAGCAAGACCTTCATTATAACCATAAACGTGACCATCATCCCAGCCCCATTGATAAATATCAGAGGCATCAACCCATCTATACTTATGTACTTCCTGCATATCTTGCACCTTGCCACCAGACCTATTCATAATGAATTTCTCTGTATGCTTCATAGCCTCGGCAATCTGAGCATTTATTGTAGCAGTATCAATAGCACCGCCCTTGTAGTAGCCCCACGCAGGGTTAGGGTAGCTTACGTTAACTGCGCCATTAGCAAATGAGAGCCCGATCTCATTAAAAGTATGAACAGGCATAGAGTCGATAGCGCCCTTTATGGAAGCAGTACCGGAGCCTGTAACATATGTACCATTAGCGCCAATCTGCTGATTAGGAGCAAACCTAGCATTCCATGATGCGATGATATCCTTTCTGTTCTGCTCAGCAAGGTTGTAGAGACGGGTGTACTCAGTATCAAGAGCTGTCTCATTCTGGTCGATAGTCTGAAGAGACTTTTCAAGCTTTCTGTAATCCTGGAAGTCGTAGAAAACCTCCTTCGAACGAAAAAAAACAGTGCCATAAAGCACTGTCTCTACAAAGATAATATTTTTGTTGAAAAAAGCTTGTATAAGCGTTAAAATCAAAACATCTAAGAGGTGGTGCGAACCCCTCGCTAATATAGCAAACTAAAATAGCTGCCAATCTTTGCACGAGGGGCAGCTATTTTACTCACTTCATCTTAGATATTTTGTAAGTGAGTCCTATGATTGCTACGATCAGCAATCCAAGCTGGATTAAATCTGACCATGATACCATAGGCAACTCCTTTCGATTCTCAAAAAGTCGAAGGGCTGCACCACCAAAGATTATTATACAGATAGCTGGCTGAATTACAACGATAATTGTATGTCGGAATATTGTATATTGCTCTTTTCATTAGTCGGTTTATTGGACGCTCTTCATTTTTTTATTTTTGTTTAACAGTTAAACCAAATTAAACTGTTAAAAAATGCTTCTAAACCGCTTGGTTAAGCCATTTCTTATGATTATCCATTACGTTCGATTCCGCTACGAGCTACTGACTGTGTAAACAGCCCAACCCTATAACTCCAGACGCTAAGAGCGTTTCGGAGTTTTTTATTTTCTCTGAAAATCTTCAAATTTTCCCGGTTAAACCGGAGTTAAACTTAAAGCCTTGCATGAAGCTCTCTTATCTTCTCTCCCCTGATGAATATTTACAATTTAGAAAGAATTATCAAATATCACACATCCCAGTAATTAAATGGTAAAATAGAAATGAGGCACAAAATATTTACGGTTTAAATAATAAGGAGAGCATAAGGCATTATGAAGAAAAACAAAGCCCCTATAATATTCCTTATTTCAATAATATGCATTTTTGTTATTTATGCCATCAGTGTTTTGAGAGTTTTCAATTACAACAATACCATTCACAAGGACACTTTTACCGGACAGAGGCTTTTTTCGGAAGAATCGGCCAAAGCAAAAGGTTGTACCATCACTGCTATTCCCAGGGGAAGTACATGGACCAAAGTATTCGATTTTAATAATGAAGGCCTTACAGAACACAATTATCAGGCATACACCTATGATTTTCCTGTAAGAAATAACACAGATGACGAGATTTCAGATTTTTCATTCAAGCTGACCTTTGATAAGGAATTATTCATAACCCAAGGCTGGAACGGAAAAGTCGAATTTCACCAGAATGTCAACAAAGACGAATATGTTGCTGTGGTGCCTGACCTACGTGATTTTAATGAAAATGACTATTCTTTTGATACAGTCACCTTTGATGGGGAAACTTTAATCCGCATGAATCCAGGTGATTATCTTATATATATTCCAAGCTCCGATGAAAATGCCATGGAGGTTCCTATTGAACCCTATGAGGGGACAGTTCCCGGCATGATACTATATGTACCTATAGGCGAAGAGATAAACGGGTGGACTTTAGAGCTTACTTATCAGTATCATAGATTGATAAGAAGCGATATCTTTTTTTTGGATAGCTACTGTCGGAATGCTCTTCTGGCTGGTATCGCTTGCCAGTTACATGATAACCGCTTCCCAGATTAAAAAGTATAATCTCCGACATCAGAGAGACAATGAGATTATTCAACAATCAATAGAGACATTTACAGGTTTTATTGACGCAAAGGACCCATATACTAACGGTCATTCCGCAAGAGTTGCCGAATATACCAGGGCCATCGCCAAAGAGATGGGATTTTCCGGCGAAGAGCTTGACCGAATATATCATATCGCTCAACTTCATGACTGTGGAAAAATAGGTGTGCCTGATAATATTCTTAAAAAGCCTGACAAATTAACCGATGAAGAATTTGAGATTATAAAGTCACATACTATTCGTGGTGGCGAGATTCTCAGTAATTTTAAGAGCCTCGAAAACGTTGGTGAGGGTGCTCTGTATCACCACGAGCGTTATGACGGACGCGGATATCCCGAAGGAAGATCAGGTGAAGATATTCCTCTCATAGCAAGAATGATATGCGTCGCCGATTCATTTGACGCTATGAATTCCAACCGAGTATACCGAAAGAAGTTGTCTCCCGAAAAGATCAGGGAAGAAATCGAAAAAAATAAAGGTAAACAGTTTGACCCAAAGATTGCAGATATTTTCTTAAGACTTTTGGAAGAAGGGAAAATAAAGTAAAATCATAGTAAAGCAATAATATTAAAATAATAGCTGCCAATCCTTCATGGAAAGGCAGCTGTTTTTTAGTCAAGATTAAGTTTATTATTGGTTATATAAATGTTTGCTATAAACATTAGTATTACAGCAACAATGCTTATTACAAGCGCTGTATTTGAAGCTCTCAGGAAATAGTTACCTGGATCTATGCCAAATGAAAACAGCATGGAAAATGTTCCTGTCATAATATTGATACCAAAGGATATAAACCCATATATTATTCGAATGCAGAAATATGCAGCAACAGCGCCAGCCACTTTATGCTTTGCAGAAAGTTGCCCTATAGAGATGGCAAAGAAGAAAAGCATCAATGACAAAATTATCTGCATTACACCTTTTATCAGATAGAGAAGTAAAACAAAGAAATTAGCACCTCCAAAAGCAGCGGAAAAATTCTCAGAAAAGCTTTGCAGTATCAGGGACATATCTCTCCCCTCATTCACAGCACTCCAAAACAAAAGATTCCATACTAACAAAGTAACGCTAAATGCTATGCATATTGTTGTAAGAATCTGCCATATAACCGCCACCAGCACTTTGGATGTAAGGATCTGAGTTGTGGTAGCAGGAAGTGTAAATGTCAGGTATCCTTCTGCCGTATACAGGCTGCGGTAATATCTAACCACATTGCACACCATTGTCAGAAGATAAGCGGAAAGCATAAGAAAAGCAAACCCAAGTGCCCCAAAAAACAGAAACATTTGCAGCACAACAGGCAGGTCATCAATATTACCAACAATTGCAAATCCTACCAAAGAAGCAAGTATCCCTACAATAACAGTAATCAAATCTATCAGTAAAATATTTTTCCAAGTAGCAATAAATTCATGCTTAATAAGTTTTCCTAGCATCTGTATACCTCCCTAAACAAAGCATCCACCGATTTTCCTTCATGACTCCTGATATCCTCCACTGTTTCATGCAGCGCAATCTGGCCATTCTGAAGAAAAATAACATCATTAAGAACCTGTTCAACATCAGAAATCAGATGAGTTGAAATCAGAATCGATGCTCCGGGATCATAATTTGACAGAATAGTATTAAGAATAAAGTCTCTTGCCGCAGGATCAACACCGGCGATGGGTTCATCCAGAATATATAACTTCGCTCTTCTGCTCATTACAAGAATAAGCTGCACTTTCTCCTTATTACCTTTTGACAAAGTTTTTAAGCGAACATTGGGATTAAGACGCAATATGTTTAGCATATAATATGCTCTGTTCATATCAAAATCCCTGTAGAAATCTGAAAACAGACCGAATATCTCACGGATTGTCATATTGCCGTTAAGATAGGTCTGATCAGGAAGATATGAGATAATGCTTTTGGTTTCCACACCAACCGAATGCCCATCTATGAAAACCATGCCGGCAGTAGGCTGAAGAAGACCGCATAAAATCTTGATCAGTGTTGTTTTTCCGCTCCCGTTTGGTCCCAGAAGTCCAATAATACGACCGCTCTCAAGTTCGAGATTCACATTGAATAAAGCAGTCAGCCCCGAATAATTCTTTGTTAGCCCCTTGATGTCAATTAGTTTATTCATACTTTTTCCCTCCATACCTCATCAATCATGCCAATATTGTGCACTTATTGTCAAGGAAAAAACGGATAATCACTTCTTTTTTCACACCTTTTTCACAAATAATGAGCTTTAGGCTAGCGAAATACAGCTAAAAATTTTTGTAAATATTTTATCAGTTGGACATTTGTTGGACACATATTGCTAATATAATCTTGAAAAAAGAAATGAGACATGAATTACTTCACAGGATATAAAAGAACTGTTTGATGAAGCATAAAGCTTCAGAAAGGAGCGTCTTATGAGTGATAAGGAATTAAAGAATCAGCTCTCGGAAGAAGAGTTGGATGAAGTAAATGGTGGTGTCCATTTATCAAATGCAAATCCAGCTTCATTCGTAAATGCCATTTTTACAAACCAGACTGACACTCAAACAACAAATCTTCTTCAGAAAGGTGGGCAAAAGCCGACTGCAAGTAAACTTGGGGCAGCCAAAAAAGTAAACGGGATACACATTGCCACTCCATATGAAGCCCCGGCCGAAGGAAAGTGGACATAAAAATATAATAATTCACTATATAAAAATCCCCTGCAATTAGCCAAAATGCTAATAGCAGGGAATTTTTCTTGCTTAAATATTTAGGCAAAATGTTTTAATGACTTTTATTTCATAAAATCAAATATACTTATCTGATTAGATTCAGGAATATCTCCAAGAAGTCCCATTTCTGCCATTCTGTCCACAACAGCCTGCGGGCATTTTGTTCTCTGCTTAAAGTCATCCTTTGAAATAAAAGGACCATCCTTTGCTGCTTCGACTATCTGGTCAGCAGCTTTTTCACCAAGACCGTCTATACTCAAAAGGCTGGGCATTATCTTATCTCCAAATACCTGGAAGGAACGGGATGCTGCCTTAAATATATCAATAGGCATTACCTCTATTCCACGCTCATACATTTCCTCAGCAAGTCTCATGGCTGCAAGCTCATTCTGCTCTGCGTTGGTCATCTCATCTCCCTTGGCCCTATAGGTATTCATCCACATATGAAGAGTACCTTCGCCCTGGAACATGTGCTCATAGTTAAGAGCCTTGGCTCTTATTGAAAACCATGCAGCATAAAATGCCTGCGGCACATAAACCTTAAAATATGCGATTCGCCATGCCATCATAACGTATGCGGCAGCGTGTGCCTTCGGGAACATATACTTTATCTTCTTGCAGGACCAGATATACCAGTCAGGAACTCCTGCTGCTATCATAGCCTCTTCCATCTCAGGCTTTAATCCCTTACCTTTACGAACAGATTCCATGGTCTTGAAGGACAAAGATTTATCCATGCCCTTCTGAATAAGGTAAATCATGATATCGTCTCGGCAGCATATACAGGTATCAATGGTGGCTTTTCCCTCCTGGATCAGCGTCTGAGCATTCCCCAACCATACGTCGGTTCCATGTGACAGACCAGAAATTCTGATAAGATGCGAAAGCGAGGTAGGCTGCGCATCGATAACCATCTGCATAGCGAAGTCAGTACCAAATTCAGGAAGTCCAAGACATCCGAGCTTGGTTCCGCCAATCTGATCAGGAGCTATGTTAAGTGATTTTGTACTCATGAAAAGCTCCATAACATTATGGTCATCCAAAGGTACCGTCTTAGGGTCTAGTCCTGTACAATCCTGAAGGAATCTTATCATGGTCGGATCATCATGCCCCAGAATATCAAGTTTTAGAAGGTTATGATCGATGGAGTGATAATCATAATGGGTAGTGATGGTTGCTGTTGTCATATCGTTAGCAGGATGCTGGACAGGTGTAAATGAGTTGATATCCTCACCCACAGGCAAAACTATGATACCTCCGGGGTGCTGACCTGTACCTCGTCTGATTCCGATGCACCCTTGCGTTATCCTGTCTATCTCACATCTTCTTTTCCCAACACCTAGTCCGTCATAGTATTTCTTAACAAAACCGTAAGCCGTCTTATCAGCAAGACCGGCTATAGTTCCCGCACGGAAGGTCTGGCCATATCCGAAAATAACCTCTGTGTACTTGTGCGCCTTGGACTGATATTCACCTGAGAAGTTAAGGTCGATATCAGGCTCCTTGTCTCCCTTAAATCCCAGGAAGGTCTCAAAAGGAATGTCAAATCCATCCTTGTTCATCATATGTCCGCACTTAGGACAACGCTTATCGGGCATATCACAGCCGGAATTACCTCCGTAAGCAAGAACTTCCTCGGAATCAAAATCGCTGTATTTACACTTAGGACACACATAATGTGGCGAAAGGGAATTAACCTCAGTAATACCTGACGCAAAGGCCACGAAGGATGATCCTACAGATCCACGGGATCCAACCAGATACCCGTCTTCAACAGACTTCCAAACCAGTTTCTGTGCGATGATATACATAACGGCGAAACCATTTTTAATAATAGAATTAAGCTCTCTCTCAAGTCGCTCCTCTACTATCTCAGGCAGCTTTTCACCATATATTTCGTGAGCCTTGTCATAACAGATTCTTGTGAGGATTCCGTCACTATCCTCGATGACAGGAGGGCATTTATCAGGTCTGACAGGTGATATGCTGTCACATCTTTTTAAGATGTCCCTGGTATTATCTATTACAACTTCCCTGGCCTTCGCAGCTCCAAGGTAGTCGAACTCAGCCATCATCTCAGCAGTTGTACGCACAAAAAGCGGTGCCGGTTCTTCATCGTTCATACCTTTTCCGGCCATAATAACGGTTCTGTATATCTCATCCTCAGGATTTAAGAAGTGAGCATCACAGGTGGCAACAACCGGCTTTCCATATTGTTCGCCAAGCTTAACTATTTTCTTGTTTATCTCCCTGATGTCGTCATCGGAATTGATATCCTCATAGCGCTCCGAATCCACCATGAAGTGGTTGTTGGCAACTGGCTGAATCTCCAGATAGTCATAGAAATTCACTATCTTGGCGATCTCGTCCTCTGCCCTGCCCTCTACCACGGCACCGTAAAGCTCACCCGCACAACAGGCAGATCCTATAATAAGCCCCTCCCTGTACTTGATGAGTTCACTCTTGGGAATTCTGGGGAATCTGCTAAAGTAATCAATATGTGACTTGCTAATCAGCGTATACAGATTAACTCTTCCCACCGTATTCTTTGCAAGAAGAATAATATGATGCGTTCTGAGGTGCTTTACAATCTCAGGATTTGAGGCACCAAGCGCATTAACTTTATTTAAATCGTCCGCGCCCTCTGCTTCCATCATTGGTATAAATTTCTGAAAAATCTTGGCAGTACATTCGGCATCATCAACTGCACGGTGATGATGTTCATTTACAACTCCGAGTGTCTTACATAGCGCATCCAGATTGTGTTTAGCCTGTCTCGGGAAAAAAGCACGAGAAAGTCCCATGGTATCTACCGTAGTGTAATCCACATCTATACCGAGTTGTTTGCAGTTTTCATTGATGAAGCTAATATCAAAACCAACATTGTGGCCCACCAGAATTGCATCTTCACAGAACTCGACAAATCTGGGAATTATCTCATCTCTGGTAGGGCACCCTATAACCATGTCATCTGTAATACTTGTAAGTCTTGTTATTCTGAACGGGATTGGCTCCTTGGGATCAATAAACTCTGAAAAACGATCGGTGATTACGCCATCTTTCATTTTGACAGCACCAATCTCTATGATCTTATTATTTATTGGTGAAAATCCCGTAGTCTCTATATCGAATACGACAAAAGTAGTTCCCGCTACCTTTTGCCCCTTATTGTTTATTACGATTTCTTTTAGATCATCTACAAGATATCCCTCTACTCCCTGTATGACCTTGAAGAAATCCTGTCTGTCGGGATTCTTGTCACCGGCCTCTTTGCGCTTTGCCTTCTCTTGGCCCCACAAATCCTCCCAGGCGTGGTTTGCATCCGTAAGAGCCTGAACAACACCATGATCTGTTATTGCAATTCCCGGCATTCCCCACTTATACGCCTGCTTTACAATATCCTTAACCTCAGACACTCCATCCATATCTGACATTTTGGTATGGCAGTGAAGCTCAACTCGCTTTACTTCAGCCTCATCCACACGTTTGGTTGTAAAGTCCGGTATCTTGCGGATTCCGGCAACACTCTGAATTGTAACCTCATGGTCGAATTTATCTACCATGGCAATTCCGCGAACCTTAAGAAATGCTCCCTTTTTGATGTCTTGTTCCAGCTCGGGAACATTCTCCTGTTTTGCAAAAACTTTCACAGTTATGGTGTCAGTAAAATCGGTCATTGAGAATATTAAAATAGCCTTCTCATTTCTGATATCTCTTCGCTCATAACTGATGATCTGGCCTCTGACAGTAACTTCTCCCATCTCACCAACAATCTCTTCCATGTTGATGGTCTCATCATCGAAATCTCTTCCGTAAATAATATTGGGATCATCAGAACGTTTAAATCCGCCGCCGGCGCCCTTCTTAAAGAATTTGCTTCCGCCCTGTCCAAATTTACTACCACCGCCGAATTTGCTCTCGCCTTTGCCGCCGGCCGCTTTTGCAGGTGCCTTCTGAGCTGAACTGCCTTCTGAATTTCCTGCATTTGCTCCCCCGGAATTCTTTGATGCATTTGCAGCTTCTTTTTCCTTGTGCTTTTGCTCAGATTTCTCCTCGGCAGCCTCAAGTTTCATGGCAAGTTTGCTTGTTTCCTTAGAGTAGTCGACCTCTTTTTTCTTAGTTTCCGGCTTCTTATAAGAGATGTCCATCTTTACAGCAAAACCGCAACGGTCATTTAAAATTTTCTCCAGAATACGTTGTATGTCACTGCTTTTTTTCTCAGCAATAACAGACTCCTCAAGAACCAGCTCTACTTTGTCTGATTCAGGAAATGAGAAGTCTGCGGATTTTAAAATCGTATATTCAATTGGATCGTAGTTTTTGAATTCCAGCAGGATACTGTCCTTGTACATCTCAAGCAGATTTTGCGGAGTGTACTGAGCTGAGAGGAAAAAGCGCTCATATATTTTCACCGTGAGATTGGTTTCCTTAAAGAGCTGGTTTTTTATTTCCTTCTCAGCCTTAACCACATCAGCCTTATCGATAAGGCGGTTGCTGGATAGATAAATTCGTACGAGATCCTTTTTCTGGGTTGTTGAAATTTTCTCAACCTGCACGTCCTGTAATTCATCCTTGGTGTGCTGGTCCAATTTTAATGTTTGAAATACCTCAAGAAATGGTTTTCTCATACTGTTCTGATCTCTTTCTGTTAGTCATTCCAGTGGATGAGCTCTTCACGCAGAGCGCTGATAAGCTCAGCCTCAGGAACCTTCTTTACTACTTCGCCGCGCTTGATAAGGAGCCCCTCACCAATGCCACCGGCAACACCTATATCTGCCTCTCTTGCTTCACCGGGTCCGTTTACGGCACAGCCCATAACTGCCACCTTGATATCAAGAGGAAATTCCTGAACCATCTTCTCAACATCATTAGCAAGGCCTATAAGGTCAATCTTTGTTCTGCCACAGGTAGGACATGAAACAACCTCAATTCCCCCCTTGCGCAGTCCCAAAGTCTTTAAAATCATCTTAGCTGTTCTGATTTCTTCTGTCGGATCTCCTGAAAGAGATACTCTAATGGTATCTCCTATGCCTTCATTAAGGATTATTCCAAGCCCTATGGAGGATTTGATATTGCCGCCATAGAGAGTTCCTGCTTCTGTTATACCTACATGCAGAGGATAATTTGTCTTTTCCGCAAGCTTTTTATGTGCATCAACACATAACATTACATTTGATGACTTAATGCTTATAACAAGATTGTCATATCCGAATTCCTCGATGATATGAACTTTATCAAGAGCACTCTCTACAAGTCCGTCAGCTGTTACACCGCCGTACTTTTCAAGCAGATCCTTCTCAAGAGAGCCACTGTTAACGCCAACTCTGATAGGGATATTTCTCTCTTTCGCTGTCTTAACCACAGCCTCAATTCTATCCTTGGAGCCGATATTTCCGGGATTTATCCTTATCTTGTCAGCTCCATTTTCCATGGCAGCAATAGCCATCTTGTAATCAAAGTGTATATCAGCCACAAGCGGAATATGGATTCTGCTCTTAATACTTTTAATAGCTTCAGCAGCTTCAGCATTGGGAACAGTACATCTTACTATGTCACATCCGGCAGCCTCAAGAGCAAGTATCTGGGATACTGTCTTTTCAACGTCCTCTGTAGGTGTGTTTGTCATTGACTGGATCAAAATAGGATTCCCGCCACCGATAACCTTATTTCCTATATGAATAACCTTAGTATTGTCTCTGTATGCCATAGAATCCTCCTAATCTGCCCCGATAATATTTGTAAATTACCACAATACGTGATTTATCCCGGGCAGCTTTGAATACTTAATTAATAAACTTTCGAATATCACTTATAACCACAATAAGCATGAAGGCCATAAGCACTACCATTCCAACCAGGTGAACCATACCCTCTTTTTCTCTCGGAACGGGCTTACCTCTTAGAACCTCTATGAACTGGAACACAAGTCTTCCTCCGTCCAGTGCTGGGAAAGGAAGAAGATTCATAACTCCAAGGTTCACTGATAATAATGTCATGAGCTCCAGCATCGTGAGTATTACAGAAGAAATACCATAGGGGCTGACTGCCTCATAAGTATCGTCAACAATTTTCACCATTCCGACAGGTCCTGACACATCTCCAAGTGAAAGTCTTCCCTGGACAAGAAGCGCAAGGCTTCTGTATGTTGTCTTGAAATAGTATAAAACATCATAGAACGCATAAGGAATAACCTTAAGTCCTGTAACCTTATCATATTTACCAAGGTATATTCCCATGTAGTAGCGGCCCTCTTTCTCATCATAATGAGGAGTCAGATCGGTATGCATTACCTCGCCGTTTCTCTCGAAGTCTATATGCATCACACTGCCGCGGCTAAACTGTGAAATAATGGTAACCTCAGGAGCCTGATGGATTTTTTCACCATCAACAGAAATTATGAGATCGCCCTCCTGAAGTCCGGCCTCAGCAGCTGCGGATTTTTCATCAGTGATTCCGGAAACCACAGGAAAATTCCAGGGTGAATTGGCAACCACGATCACTGCAAGTATCATCGCAGTAATAAAGTTGAAAAAAGGTCCGGCAAATAAAACCGCTATTCTCGCCCAAACATTTGCATTAGGAAAGGATCTCTCATCATAATTGTGATCCTCACCGTCTATATCATCCTCGCCTTCAAACCGGCATGCTCCGCCGATAGGTAGAAGTCTGATACTATAGAGGGTTTCTCCCTTCTGTTTCTTGAAAAGGATGGGCCCCATTCCCACGAAAAACTCCAGAACTCTTATTCCATTAGCTTTTGCAATAAGAAAATGTCCAAGCTCATGGGTTGTGACAAGCACTCCAAAAATTATAAAAAACAATATTACACTTACTAACATTTACATTCCTCACGTTTGTGATGTATCTTTTGAAAATACTTACCTTCCAAGATATTCATAAGTCTCTGCTTCAGCCATGAGTATCTCTTCAAGGTTAGGATTCTCAATCTTTGTATGATGAGCCATAGCATTTGAGATCATATCGTATATCTCAAGGAACTTAATCTCTCTGTTTATAAATTTCTTAACAGCCATCTCATTTGCAGCGTTAAATACTGTGGGCATACTTCCGCCAGCTCTGGCTGCTTCATAGGCAAGCTTAAGTCCCTGGAATGTATCTGTATCAGGCTTCTCAAAAGTAATCTGTGACAGTTCAAAAAAGTCCAGTCTCTTTTCACTCATAGGCATTCTGTCAGGATAAAACAAAGCATACTGAATAGGAAGCTTCATATCCGGTACGCCAAGCTGAGCCATAACTGCTCCATCCACAAATTGTACTGCAGAGTGGATAATACTCTGCGGCTGTATGATAACCTGGATCTGATCAAGTGAAACATCAAAGAGCCATCTGGCCTCCATCACTTCAAGTCCCTTGTTAACAAGAGATGCTGAGTCTATAGTTACCTTTGGTCCCATGTCCCAGTTAGGATGTTTTAAAGCGTCATCAACTGTCATGTCCACAAGCTCTTGGCGCTTTTTTCCTCTGAAGGGGCCACCGGATGCTGTAAGAAGAATCTTTTCAAGTTTGTTCTTAGGCTCTCCGTTCAATGACTGAAAAATAGCACTGTGTTCACTGTCCACAGGCAGAATGCTCACGTTCATTCTCGCAGCGAGAGGCATGATGATATGACCTGCCGTTACAAGAGTTTCCTTATTGGCAAGTGCAATGTCCTTACCACTTTCAATTGCAGCCATGGTAGGTCTGATTCCTATCATTCCAACCACTGCTGTCAGTACTGTATCTGCATCCGGAACCTGTGTGATCTCCACAAGTCCTTCTATACCTGAAAAAATCTGTACAGGAACATCTGCAAGCTTTACTTTAAGCTCTTTTGCTGCATTCTCATCGAACATGGCAACATATTTAGGTTTGAACTCCCTTACCTGCTTCTCCACCTTATCGACGCTCTTATTGGCAGCAATACCTACAATCTTCAGATCATCGGGGTTAGCTCTTACTACATCAAGAGTCTGAGTACCTATTGATCCGGTTGATCCAAGTAGAATTATTTTTCTCATTGATTAAAACCTCACATAGCTTATCGCAAAAACAGAAGCGATAAAAAATATATAGCAGGTGTGATAAAGATCACACTGTCGAATCTATCCATTATTCCGCCGTGTCCGGGGATTAGTTTTCCATAGTCTTTTATATCGTGGTCTCTCTTTATTCCGGAGGCGATAAGGTCTCCTACCTGAGATAAAATACCGGCCACGAGAGTTATAACAGCAAAGCTCACAAGCGCAGTCTGTCTTGGCATGTTCGGATTAGCATATGTGGAGTACACATATCCGAAGATCAGTCCTGCAATAACACTTCCAACAACGCCTCCCACTGAGCCTTCAATGGTTTTCTTAGGAGACAAAACCGGACATAGCTTGTGCTTACCTAGCGCAACTCCTGAAAAATATGCACAGGTATCACATATCCAGGCTACAAAGGGTATCCAAGCCAGATAAATTCCGGTAGACGATACTCTGAGAAGATAGATAAATGAAAGCATCATCGGTGCATAGACAAATGCAAATACAGAACTTACCATCTGGTCTGACTTATTTTTGGGATATCCAAAAACAAATATAGCCGCCTCTGCAACAAACAGTCCCATTATTATTGCAACAACAAATACCATGTCCGCACCTCTTGTTACAAGAACAAGATAATGGAGGCATATAGCAACAAGCCCTGCAATTTCCTGAAGATTTATCTTTTCTCCTTCACCTCTCACTCCAAGAGCGATACACAGCTCATTATAGCCGATGAGAGATACTGCAAACAGCACACCTGCTGTCACATATCCACCAAGTACAAGTGTCACTACAAGCAAGACAACCAGGACAGCTCCACTTATTACTCTAGTCTTCATAATTTTCCCTCTCTGATTAAGGATATATTATTGTGAATCTTCTTTTAATCCACCATATTTACGGTTTCGGCTGCCATAGGCTTCTACTGCCTTCTGAAGCTGTGCTTCGTCAAAATCAGGCCAAGCGACATCCGTATAATAAAATTCTGTATAAGCACACTGCCACAAAAGGAAATTACTAAGGCGCTGCTCACCGCATGTACGTATAAGAAGATCGGGATCCGGAATATTACCTGTATCCAGATTACGTGAGATCATTTCCTCAGAAATCTCTTCCGCACTTAATTCTCCTGCCTTACACTTATCTGCTATCTTCCTTACAGCGCGAACTATCTCATCCCGGCTTCCATAATTAATGGCAATAGTAAATGTGAGTCCGGTATTACCTGCCGTAGCGGTCTCAAGCTCGTCAATAGCAGCTCTTATGTCCTCTGAAAGTCTGCTGCGCTCTCCGATAACCTGACAACGCACATTGTTCTTCATAGACTTTTTAATGCTGCTCTTCAAGTATGTTCTGAGTATCATCATAAGAGCAGAAACCTCTGTTTCCGGTCTGTTCCAGTTCTCTGTTGAAAAGGCATATACAGTAAGATATTTAATTCCCATATCCCTTGCCACAACAAGAATGTCCTCAACTGCCTTGGCACCTTGCTTGTGACCATAGTTTCTGGGAAGTCCTTTTGCTTTTGCCCATCTTCCGTTACCATCCAAAATGATAGCTACATGCTGTGGTATTTTTGTATTCTCTTCCATATTATTCCTCATCCGTCAGCTTTGCTTATAATGTAAGTAGAGCCTGTGCTATGACCCACAGGCTCTCAATTTTTTACCATTTTCACAAGGTAGTTCTGCTCTCGGGCTGCGCCCTCGCCAGAACAAAGTAGTACACCAAGCTCGAAAGAACCACGCTGGGTGATTACTTTAAACTGTCATGATCTCTTTGCTCTTTTCCTCAACAGCTTCGTCAATCTTCTTGACAAACTTATCTGTCATCTTCTGAAGATCTTCCTCAAGCTCAGCAATCTCATCCTCTGATACGTCGGTTCCCTTAAGCTTCTTAAAGGAATCATTGCCGTCTCTACGGATATTTCTTACAGCTACCTTAGCATCCTCTCCCTTTTTCTTAATATCCTTAGCGAGCTGCTTTCTGCGTTCCTCGGTAAGTTCAGGGAAAATAAGTCTGATAACACTGCCATCATTGCTGGGTGTGATACCGATATCTGATGCAAGGATTGCTTTCTCTATATCCTTAATAAGGCTCTTATCCCAGGGCGCAATCTGAATCATACGCGCTTCCGGAATAGAAACATTACCAACCTGCTGAAGAGGTGTGGGTGTTCCATAATAATCCACCTTAAGCTTATCAAGTACATGCGGATTAGCACGTCCTGCACGAATTGACGCAAGATCGCTTGTAAGGAAATCAAAAGCTTTGGTCATTTTTTCTTCATAGGGCTTTACTTTTTCGTTCATACACTCATCCTCCGGAAATACGACCTAAGGGGCTATCTCTTGTGGTGAATCCCTTAGATTTCTCTATAGTTTTTATTAACCCAAGTATCTTATATAGTCAGGCTGTAACTGTGGTCCCGTTAAAGTCACCACTTGCTGCTTTTATTATACTATTTTCTTCCTGAAGTGCGAATACCCTCATAGGAATATGATTCTCTTTTACCAATATAGAAGCTGTCATATCGACAACCTGCAGGTTCTGAGCAACTACATCATCAATGCTGATGATGTCATATTTCTTAGCATCAGGATTGGTAACAGGATCGCTGTCATAAACACCGTCAATTGCCTTGGCAAGAAGAATAGAATCTGCCTCGATTTCAATTGCACGAAGAGCTGCACCTGTATCTGTTGAAAAGAACGGATGTCCTGTACCGCCTGCAAAGAACACTACCATTCCCTTTTCAAAGTACTTGTTTGCCCTGTCCTTGGAGAACAGCTTGGTGAATGAACCGCATTCAAAAGGTGTAAGTATATTGGTCTTCATACCTACGCTTCTGAAAATCTCTGAAACATAGATGCAATTCATAATTGTTGCAAGCATTCCGATCTGATCTGCCTTAACACGATCAATGCTTTCGCTAGTGCGTCCTCTCCAGAAGTTACCGCCTCCGATGACGATGCCAACCTGTGTACCGTCTTCAACCAGCTTTTTTACCTGTAATGCTACCTCACGAACTGTGTCCTCGTGAAAGCCTGTCTTGTTTGGTCCGGCCAGAGCCTCACCGCTTAATTTTAAAAGTATTCTCATTATTTCTGTCCTTTAAGTCCTTCAAAGAATGCAGAAGGATTAACCTCAGCGTAAGACTGTGAGCAGTTACCTTCTATAACAGCACCATTGTTGATCTGTACTGACTGTGATTTGATATTACCCATTACGATAGCTGTTGTATCAAGAACAACAGGACCGGGAACATCGATGTCGCCCTTAACAGCTCCTGCGATTACAGCGCTGGTAGCAAAAATGTTACCGATAACAACTGTGCTCTGTCCGATCTTAACACTTCCGTTACTTCTAACTTCACCTGTGATTCTTGCTGCCTCAGCGTAAATCTCTGCTGCCTTTGAATCACCTTCAATCTCACCTGTTACGTTGAGCTTACCAAGGCATGTCACGTTACCTGAAATCTTACCAACAAGATCAAGAGAACCTGTTGTCTCAAGGTTACCTATGATTTTCATACCCTCTGTAATGCTGGCTGTCTCATCTGTAGGTGTCTGCTGCTGAATGTCCATAGTATCAAATCCCCCATTATTCATATAATTTGTTGTCTTTTTCTCCTCGTAAACAGGAGCCTCCTCTGCCTTCTTGCTGGCAATAGACTCTATCGCACTAAGAGAAGCCGCAAGGTCAGCTACTGTATCCTCTTCCTCTTCGAAGACTGCTTCTTCACTTGCTTCTTCAGGCTCTTCCTCTTCAGGTTCGGAAACTTCAGGAACAACTGTTGCAGCTACAGGTGCAACCACTTTTTCTTCCTTCTCTTCCTTCACCTCTTCTTTGATTTCTTCCCTGACTTCTTCAGTCTCTTCTGCCCCACCTTCGTCGAGCTTGATTTCATCAAGGTGATCAAGCATATCGTTAAGGTCCTTTTTCACCTCAGCCTCTGACTTAGGCTTAACTACATTTTCTTTTTCTGCAGTTTCCCCAAGGATCTTAGCCTCATCACCTTCCTCAGGCATAATTGTTTTTGCAGCCTGAGAGAGATCACTTTTCAGCTCTGAAAAAAATCCCATTTTTTCTTCCTCCGTTTCAAATATTACTGAGAATTGCTGATATGTTGAACCGGTAACGTATCCTCCGTTATCGGAACTATCACTGTGTTATCCATTGCCTGAATCTGCTCAATTATCTCAGGCAAAGCCTCAACCGTAGCCGGTTTATCCTGCGCATCATGCAGAAGTACTACCGCCTCATGGAACTTAGGCACTCCTGTCATGACATTCGACACTATTATGTCCTTGTTAATTCCGGCCCTGTCATCACTGCTTGCTACATTCCAGTCGAAATATTCTATGTTCTCCCGGCCAAGATAATCAATAAGCTTATCCATCGAAACCTTGCTGGCAGTATTGGAACTGCCTCCCGGAAATCTATAGAACTGTGACCAGACTCCCGTAGTCTCATACAGGTATGTCTGCAGCTTGTGAAGATCTGCAGAAAAGCTCTCGAGTGATTCATACAGTTCACTGTACTTATGGCTGTATGAATGCATTCCAATAGTGTGACCTCCCGCGGCAATGCGCCTGTAAATCTCCTCGTGCTCACTGCCTTCCTTACCATTTACAAAAAATGTAGCCTTCACACCGTATCGGTCAAGTATATCCAGTATTGTATTTGTTGATGTGCTGGGTCCGTCATCAAAGGTTATATACACTCTTCTGATTCCGTCCCATTCCTCCGGCTTTCCTGTAGCAGACTGACCTCCTGAAACTTCGCCATCTGCCTTAGCCAAATCACCCGCGCTCTCTGCTTCCTCAAAAGGGTCAGCTACTTCCGTCTCCGGACTCTCCCCCGTATTATCATCGGTAACCGCCGCGGCATTGGCCCGTACAGGTTCGATGGGATTATCAATCTCCCCATCTGCCAGCAGTTCCTCACCATAATGTTCTTCGTACCAGGACAGTTCTTCCTTAGCTTTATTAAGCATTCTGCTGGTATGTCCGTTCCGAATAACAAGTAAAATACAGATGCACGTAGGAATTAGGCACGAAGCAGCTATCGAAGCAAGAATCAGTCTCCTCAAAAAGCGGATTCGCTTGGAACGATTCACGCCTGATCCACGACCCTCCGTGTTCGTCGCCATATAAATTACCACATTTCCAACTTGCTATTATGTCTTTTCAGACACCCGACTATCTACATAGCCAAACTAGATTATAGCATATATTAATGAGTACAAAAAGGGAAAAATAGTTTTCGAAAAGCTCTCTGATACAAGAGATGAATTTTCAGACAAAGGCATTTGTCAAGTTGGAAAATATTACAAATTATTCCCCAAAAATTTGGGAGCCCAAAAGGCCCAAATACATAGTTTTTTTAGATTTACTTTACGCTAAGTTTATCCTCGTCTGATATCCTAATAGCACCAAAGAAACAGGAGGTATCAGGTATGAAAAAAATCTACGGTCTAATCGCTGCAATCGCTGTAATTATCAGCATTTTCTCAACTTCATCCTTTGTATCATATGCTTCAAACAAAACCGCAGATGGCATTGCTATCGATGGCGAATACCTCATCACAGATAATGACGGTATGCACACCAGATATGTTCTTATTGCAAAAAATATCTCCGGCAAAGATCTCTCCGTTATGGCTAAATTCCATGCCCAAAAAGTAGACGGAAATCACATAAAGTCTGTAACAGACGGTACAGCTGCTGTAAAAAACGGCCAGTCTTTCATGCTCTACGGCCAGTTCAAAAACGATGACATCGAAGAGGCAGGCGGTTTCTCATATGAAATATCTTCCGAAGAAACCGACAGCTGTATGTATGATGCCATAGGACTTGATGTGAAAACCGGCACAGACAGTGCACTCACCATCACAGGAACAAACTACTCTTCCGAAGATGTTGCATGTGTAAATGTAAGAAGCGTATTTTTAAAAAACGGTACACCTGTTGCCTTTGACACAGTAAATATTGGTGATTGCGCATACTCACTAAGAAGCGGCAGCTCAAATACACAGGATCTCGGTATCCTGGTTCCCGAATATGACGACTACATAGTCACCTACTCCGTAGCAAATGAACTTTAACAAACAGCCCGCCGGGGTATATATGTGTGATTTTGAGCGATTATAAGCGAAGCTTAACGAGCAAAAAATTACACATATATACCCCGGCGGGCGTAATATTCAATACTCAATATTCAATAATCTACTTTCATTAGGCATAGGCCTTGGGGCGGAGCTGTGGGCCCCGCTTTTTGGCGATTGCAGGCATCGATGATATCTTTGATTTCTTCCGGCTTTATGTGGCCGTATCCAACCTCAAGTAATGTTCCGGTCATAATTCTTACCATGTTCTGTAAAAAACCGTTTCCATGGAAATACAACCTTATCTGCGGACCGCTCTCCTCGATTTTGATGTTATCGACACAGCGAACTGTGGACTTCTTCATCTTGGTATTGCCGCAAAAGCTCTTGAAATCATGTGTTCCTATTATAAATTCAGCACCCTTTTTCATCAGCTCTACATCTGGCTTTTCATCAAGCACTGTCACATATTTTCTGTCAAATACCGGCTTGGTATTTCCATAATAACAGGTATATCTGTAGGTCTTGCCAAGCGCATTGTATCTGCTGTGGAATCTCTCAGCGCAGGCTCTTACGTCGTTTATGCTGATGTCCTCCGGAAGATACTTGTTCATATAGCTCTGAATCTCTTCCTCAGACAGATCGGTATCCAGCATAGCATTTGCTGTCATCGCTCTGGCATGAACGCCGGCATCTGTTCTTCCCGCGCCTATAACCTGAACCAACTCGCCCTCAGGAAGTCCTACCATTTTTGACAGAACGCTTTCAAGTTTTCCCTGAATGGTCATATCCTTATTTGGCTGTCTCTCCCAGCCATAGAATCTCGTTCCGTCATAGCTGAGGGTAAATTTATAATTTCTTTTCATGCAATTTCCTTCTTAATAGCAGCAAGAAGTTCATCATATGTCTCAAATGCAGGGAACTGCGGAAAATCCTTCTTAATCTGATCTGTTGTTCTAAATAAAAACCCTGCTTTACTAGCCTCGATCATTCCAAGATCGTTGAAGCTGTCACCGCTTGCTATAGTTTCAAAGCCTATGCTCTGAAGTGCCTTTACTGTTGTAAGTTTACCCTTCTCGCAGCGCATCTTAAAGCCTGTGATTTCACCGTTCTCTGCAACCTCAAGGCTGTTACAGAAAATTGTGGGCCATCCAAGCTTTTTCATAAGTGGTGTAGCAAACTGAGTAAAGGTATCACTGAGTATGATCACCTGAGTTATGCTTCTAAGTTCATCCAAAAACTCCTTTGCTCCCGGCATTGGATCAATTGTTGCGATTGTCTCCTGTATTTCCTTAAGACCAAGACCATGCTCTTTGAGAATATCAATTCTGAATTTCATGAGCTTATCATAATCAGGCTCATCTCTGGTTGTTCTCTTAAGTTCAGGGATTCCCGTAGCCTCAGCAAACGCAATCCATATCTCAGGCACCAGAACTCCTTCCAAATCCAAACAAGTAACGTACATTTTTTCATCCTCCTCGTCTATTCTTTTATAGTCGTCAAACAATATTGCTAGTAGTTTATCATATTTTTCATGAAAAAGAATAAAAAATCATCCTATACTTCAATCTTTTCCCAGGTCATGCCGCTAAATGAAGTGTATTTCCTGCTCTCTTCCATAGGCTGCGGTTTACCAAAGTGGTAACCCTGGGCCTTGTCACAGCCGATGGTTTTAAGAAACTCAAAGTGCTCCTCAGTCTCTACTCCTTCTGTAAGTGTCACATGTCCCATGCTGTGAGCTGCCTGCACGATAAATCCAAGTACAGCGCCGGATCTGGGATTTTTGTCATACTGTCTCAAAAATGCAAGATCCAGCTTCAGAGTGTCAAATTTATAATTCAAAATAGTTGTAAGAGACGAATATCCACTTCCAAAATCATCAATCCACACCTGATAGCCAAGCTCCCTGAAATGCTCTATTTCATGCTTGATAAGAGCATCATCATCAGTAAGAGCGCTCTCTGTAATCTCTATATCAAGCATATGGACAGGCATGTTAACCTTTTTTCTGCAGTTTTCAACCTCATCTATGACATTACACAGATTAAAATCGAGCCTTGAAAGATTTATTGAAACAGGCACCAGCATCTCACCCTTGTCACGGAGAGCCGCGTAATCTTCGCATACCTTTTTTACCATAAACATATCCAGCTTGTGGATCTGTCTGTGTTCTTCAAGAATATCAATAAAGCTTGCAGGTGAAATAAGCCCCTTCTCAGGATCTTTCCACCTTGCAAGAGCCTCGTATCCGCATATTTCTCCGGTTCTGGTGCGGACTACAGGCTGATAGAAAACCTTTATGTCTTCGTTTTCAACAGCGTTATCTATGTTATCCAAAACAAATTGCTGCATCTGAAGTTTTGAATGAATGTCTTCATTATAAAAAACATATGGGATATCGTATCTTGTCTTTATACTCTTACAGGCAAGTCTGGCATGGTCACATGCAAGACCGATATCATTGCATTCATCCTCTACCCTGTAAATACCGGCCTTGATCTCCAGCTTTGCTCCCGGTACCAGCCTTGATACGTCCTCATGAATCTTCAGGACAATGGACTCCACATCCTTCGACAGAGTACAAACTACAAAATGGTCCTCTGAAAATCTTGCCACCATGCGCTCCAAAAAAGAGTGCCACAGAAGCTTTGCAATATCATACAAAAGCTCGTCACCCTTTTGGAATCCATATTTTTCATTAAAAAGTTTGAAATGATTAAGATCAAAATAAATAACGCTTATGCTCTGTTTTCTGATATCTTTATTAGCCATAAGCCCTTGAACAACATGATAAAAGTGTGCCTGATTCCACATCCCCGTCAGAGAGTCTGTCTCTTTGTTCATCTCCAGGACCTGAGACTCAGCATAGCTGTTCTTATTTTTGTTGTAATACTCGTTCTGATCTATATCTACGATAAATACATAGTAATAGCTGACGCCATCCTTACCATGTACAAGATGCCCGAAGTCCTCGACATAGCGGATATTTCCGTTTTTGGTACGTATCCTGTACCGCACATAATCATGTCGCATCTCGCCAAACACAGTCTGTTTGCTGATATCTCCCTGTGTAAGGTCGTAGTCTTCCGGATAAACCATTCCGCAAAAACAGTTCCCCGTTAGTTCTCTAAAGTCTTCAAGTGAATCACACTCATACAGTTTAATGATGTTATCATCTGCGTATACCAGCTCACCGGAACCTTCAGCATAATATATGAAAAATCCTCCCGGTACTCCTTCCGGAATAAAAGCAGGTGCATACTTACTTTTTCTTCGATTGACCTTCTTGACTTCACTTGACATAGGCTTCCCCCATTTTGACAATCATCCACTATGTCATAATTTTAGCCCATGTTGATATATAAAAATATTAACTTGCGATAAAAAAAAGATTATTATTTTCTGTATTGTAAAATAAAAAGAAAACTGCCACACAAGGTTGTGTGACAGTCCCTGAATCATTGATACAATTTTATTACATGAGCTTTTCAACACATGCTGCTACATTTTCCATCTTCTCTGTAGGCTCAAAACGGGCAACAACCTCGCCGTTTCTGTCTACAACAAACTTGGTGAAGTTCCACTTGATGTCAGGATTATTCTTGTAATCCTTGTCAATTTTCTTGAGCATAACACCCATTGCAAGAGCTGCAGGTCCCTTTCCAAAGCCCTCAAATCCCTTCTGCTCCTTGAGAAATTTGTAAAGTGGAAGCTGTCCTTCTCCGTTAACTTCAGATTTCTTCATCTGAGGGAACTTAGTGTTATAGTGAAGCTGGCAGAATTCATGAATCTCATCATCAGTACCGGGTGTCTGTCCGGCAAACTGGTTGCAGGGAATATCAAGTACTTCAAATCCCTGATCGTGGAACTTCTCATACATATCCTCAATGTCCTTATAGTGAGGTGTGAATCCGCAGCCTGTTGCTGTATTTACAACAAGTACCACCTTGCCTTTGTAGTTCTCCATAGAGAACTCTTCACCCTTAGCTGTTGTTACAGAATAATCATAAAATCCCATTTTGGACCTCCATAAAATAATATAAATAATATGTTATTGTGCAATTAGTTTATCTTTTATTTGTTTCGATTATATTGCGTACAATTTATATTGTCAAGTATTATTTATTTCTTTTTCCAAGTCCATTTATGTCATATATATTTATTCGATTTTTACTGATTCTTAGTTAATTTGAGACTTCTTAGATAATCCTTTTGTTCCTTTGTAATTCTATAACTTTCAATGGATTTTTGGATGGCTTTATTATGAGTCCAGTCCGAAAGCCGATGCTCTTCTATAAACGGAAGAGTCGCATCATATTGCTTTGCAAGAGCAGTTGCAAAGTACCACGCTATCATCATATTTACGTAGTACTCTTTTGATCTTACTTTCGCAACCATCTCAGGATATGAAATGTCGAAGTCTTCATCAAGAAAATGCTGCATAAGCATTCCAATCGCAAATCTTACCGTATAGGTTTTGTCTGAAATAATCCATGAGCTGATTGCAGATAGTAATTCAGTTTTATGTTTTTTAAACACCTTGGGAGACATTTGATCACAGGTTGCCCAGTTATCCACATAGGGAAGAAATTTTTCTGTCTCCTCCATGCATTTTTCAAAATCTTTTATTTCACTGATAACAAACGCATGAATCTGATCTTCATCGAAATACCTGTGGGGAACATCCGAAAGGAAATCGCCTATGTCCTCGCGTTTTACAAGACTTTTGGCATATTTTCGCAAATCAGGCGTACGTACCCCTATCATTGTGTCTATATCTTTTCCCGGAATCAGTTTGACCTGAAAATCCCTGTATTTAACGTCCTGAAGCTTAAACAGCTCTTTCCTGATTTCATCTGATATTGTAGTCATTATACTTTCTCCCCTAAAAGTGCATTGTTACTGCTTACACCTCGCAGTACTCTCAGCAGCGTGATTTTCCCGTTCAGATTTCCTTCGTCAAGAGAACGACATTTTCGCAGCTCCTGGTAAAGGGGAACATATCAACCGGTATGATCCTGTCAGCCTTGTAACCGTTTTTGGTGATGTACTCAAGGTCCCTTGCAAGAGAGTCAGGGCTGCAGGATATATATACAATTTTGTCAGGACTAAGTTTAAACATAGAATCCATGAATATCTCAGTAGAACCACTACGAGGCGGATCCATGAAAACAACATCTGCGTGATCACCTGCTTCTGCCATCTGAACCATGAAACGGCTGGCATCATTTTCATAAATTGTAATGTTCTTAATTTCGTTCATTTTTGCATTTAATCTTGCATCGCGGACAGCGTCCTTATTGAGTTCTACTCCTATGACCTCCGCAGCATGAGGGCTTGCAATTATGCCTATTGTTCCCACGCCGCAGTAACAGTCAAGAACCATTTCCTTGCCCGTAAGGCCTGCAAGCTCAACAGCTTTGGAATACAGCTTTTCTGTCTGAACAGGATTTACCTGATAAAATGATTTGGGAGATATCTTGAATTTCATCCCGCACACAGTATCATAAATGAATCCGGGACCATAAATAGCCTTTTCCTTATCACCAAGGATCATACTGGTACGCTTGTCGTTTACATTAATTACAATTGTTGTTATTTCGGGATGCTCTTTTAAAAGTGCCTTAACAAAATTATTCTTGGAAGGAAGAATAGGTGATGTCAGAACAAGAACAACCATTATTTCACCTGTATTATGTCCAACCCTGATGAGTACATGCCTGAAAAGTCCATAACCGTTATCCTCATCAAAGGTTTTTATCTTAAAGGATTTAAGCATTCCTCTTATGGTCGCTATAATGGCGTCTGCCTTTTCATTCTCAAGGTAGCATGTATCAACCGGAACTACATCGTGAGTTCCTTCTTTATATATTCCGGAGACAGGATTGCCCTTGCGGTCATGAGTAAATACTGCATGCACCTTACATCTGTAGTGTTCCGGGTGTTCCATTTCCATAAAAGGTTCAACCTTGCCGAACTTCCCTACAAGCTCTTCTACACGCTTATGCTTTCTCTTGATCTGTTCCTTATAGGGTATGTCAATCATCTGACATCCACCGCACTTTCTGGACACAGGGCACTTTGTATTTTTCTTTTCCGCGCCGCTCCTGGAGTTCGCAGTTTTCTTTTGATATGTAGTATTCTTGGAGTTTGCAGATTTTTTCTGAATGGCAGACCTTTTCTTAGCTGTATTATTGTTTTCCTGACCATTGCTTTTTATTGTCTTTTTCTTTTCCGAATTATCGTTTCTCATTATCAAATCCTCTATATAAAACTCAAATGAATCTGTAGTCTTAAAAACCTCCGGTCAAAGCCGGAGGTCGTAATCATTTCTTCTTGGGTTTATTCTTGCTGTTCTTCCTCTTGTCACTAAAATCTCTTATTTTAATATCCTCAAGGCCTGAAACAAGCTCTCTGGCGCGGTCAACATCCGCTCTGTTAATACGAATAGTGCACACAATCTTGTCCTTGTCAGCACCAAATATTCTCTGTAAAAAGCTCTTATCCTGCCAGTCAATATAATATGAAATACGATTTGCAAGAAAACGTTCCTCTAATATCTTCTTACTTTCCTTGCTGTATACCTTGCAAAAGGAAACTTCATTATTAAAAACCTGATCGCTTTGAATTATTGATGACATAAATCGTTCACAGCCTCTTTCTCTTTTTGATAGTCATTTCATTTTACACTAATGCCACGATATTTGTAAATGCTTTATATTACAACATATCATTTGGTTCAAATGCAGAAATCTACTGCCTTTTTAGGAATCGGCGCTTCGAAAAAGCGCTTTTTTTTACACATTCTTCATATTGTTAATCATCTTTTCATTTGAACATTTGCAAAGTAAGATGTAAAAATTAATTAGAGGTATTATACATACAGCACGGATGCTGTTTTACGGGATATCTTTTCCCGAATATCAAAGGAGTGATTTGTATGGGAATAAATGTTAACATGGATTATTCCACCTTGTTTGGAAGTTTACCCGGCCAGGGATCCTCTAATAACCTCATGTCCGGTCTGTCGAGTATGTTATCCGACTACTCTTCTATCAGAAACGGCAGCTATGGGAAACTGGTATCTGCATATTATAAGAAAATAGGAAATGAGAATACAGATTCAGCAGACAAAGAGGAAAAAGCCTCCCGAACCAGAAACGATAACATCACCGATAAATCAAAGGCTGCTGAAAAGAAACAGTATTCAGCCATATCTTCAAATGCCAAGAGCGTTGCTTCAGATATTGAAAAACTCACCAAGACCGGCGATGATTCAGTATACGGCAAATCATGGCAGACCGTAAAGGATGAAAACGGCGAGGACACCAAAGTTTATGACTACAATACTTCAAAGGTCACTAATGCTGTTTCCGCCTTTGTAAAGGATTACAATACACTTGTAAGTTCCGCTTCAGATGTATCGGATTTAACTACAAGTACCAGAGCTGATTACCTTTCAAAAATAACAAAGTCATATAAAAACGAGCTCTCCTCCATAGGGATAAGCGTAAATGATAATGGCAAGCTCTCCCTTGACAAGGATAAACTAAAAGAAGCCGGTCCTGAAGCTGTACAGAATCTGTTTACTCAGAAGGCAGGATTTGGATATAAAGTATCTCAGGCTGCAACAAGCCTTGAGACTTCTGCAACAAGAGCAGCTTCATCCTCTTCCACCTATTCAAGATCCGGACTGACAAATACAGACTTTTCATCAATAATGGATTCCTTTATTTGATGAAAAGTGAACGTTCGCCGAAAGGCGTACTTAAAAATAGCCGCCGCTATCAGTATTCGTTACTGATGCGGCGGCATTTGATTGAGCAGAACACTCATAGAAGCCTTATTATTACAATCACTCTGCCGTGATCTCATCTACTCTGTCTGCATATTTTACTCTGTAAATTCTCTTAAGTGATTCGTTAATTCTGTCCTCACTGATAGTTCCATTCTGAACTGCATTAAGAACTCCCTGATAGCTCTCCATAAAGTCAGCAGGAAGGAAAATCATATCAGCCCCTGCCTGAATTGCCGCAACCGCAGCATCTGCAGAAGAATATCTGTCTGCAATATCTGATAATGAATCTGTGATGATTATTCCGTCGTAACCAAGCTGTCCTCTCAAAACATCCTGGATCACCGTAGGGCTAAGACATGATGGTGTATCATCTCCCGTAAGTCCTGTAGAAGGTGCTGTACAAACCATGATCATGCTGGCTCCGGAATCTATACCTGCCTTGAAGGGCGCAAGCACATCAGCAAGTCCCTCAGCATTATTGCCACTGTTTATGGTCTCCGGGAAGTACTGAAGTCCGGCAGATACACCAAATGTCTGCAATCCTTCAACTGTCTTGGCAACCATGGAAGATACCATATGTGAATCAGTACCAAATGAATTGCCACCCTCTGAAAGATTGGCATTTACTCCAATATTCAGATTGAAGCCATATCCATTAAGATAATCTGCTACTCTTGAAGCGGTATTATATGCTTCATCCGCGTTACCTGACGCTCCAAGCTCTGAAGGGGAAGCTACTGCCTCTAGAGAAAGAGCATTTGCCACAATACTCTTCTCTCCACCAACCTCTACTGTAGACAGAAACAGAGGATACTTGCTCATGGATGCTGTAGTACTCAGCATATCCTTAATCTGAGCTTCATCCTTAATATTCTTCGAAACATAGAACAGGCCACCTACTGCATATGAGGAAAGTGCATCCTGCGTGGTATTGCCGGCCTTGATCACAGCATCTGAACCGGTAAGCTGCTCAGGTGAGATCATGAAAAGACCTGCAACCTTATCCTCAATAGGCATCTCAGAGATGCATGTATCTACAATATGATCCAGCATAGTGTCCTGGCTCATAACCTCTGATTCTACGGCATTCTCATCCGGAGAAGCAACCGCAGCAGGCTCCACATCTACCTCTCTTGCCTCTGCAACAGTCTCCTCCACCTGCTCATTATATGCCTTGATGGCATGAACAATCTTATTAACCGCAAAAAATGCGCCGGATACAACCGATATTCCCAAAACACCTGTGATGGCATATGCGATAATCTGTGCTCTCATCCTGCGCTGTCGTCTAAGTTCCCTGCGAGTATTTCTCTCAGAACCACTATTATTCATTTTATCTTCCATACATCCTCCCCATGGAAAATCCCCTTAAAACTTAGATACATTATAACACACTTGCCATACAAGTTCTACCAAAAACAGAAATTGTTACCACAATATTTAGTGTCTGCCCGCAAATATTATTAAATAGCAACACAAAGCATAAGGGCGAATATATCTGTTTCTATACATTCGCCCTTACGCATGTTCAAATTGTTCGTTGTCCAATGGACTTACCTCCAATTTCTCAACCCTGCTCTTTCCATTAACTTTTGCACTCGTATGCTGTGACGGCTAATTCGACGATTAGTTCTTCGCCACTATGTCATGTACTTAAGCTTGTTGTGTTGGAAATTCACTATTGTCTGTGGTGTTAACTAAATAGTTCGGCGGACTATACCTTCCTTTCCGACAATTTATAAAACTAAGATTTAGAGTAAAAACTTAAGTTCCCTTTGGACCGTACCTCCATTTCTTTCAGCCTGTCTGCTGAAGTATTGAAAGAAGTTTTCTCTTTCTCTTGTCTATAATCTCATTATACACACGCTTTCATAATTGTCAATACATTTTTTATATTTTATTTTTGATATTAGATTATTTCGTTAATATCTTTTGGTTATCTGATAAATTGTTTTAAAAAGGTATATTTTATACACAATTCAAAATACCGATTCCGCTTTTCGAAATAAAGTATAAAAAATATAAAAAAAGCTGACCCGATTTATAAAAAATTCAGGTCAGCTCTATATTTTCATAAATATATCAAATTAGAGGATATTTTGCTGTCAATTCCTTGATAATAGCTCTTGCTTCATCATTTTTCTCACCCTTACCCTTGATAACAATGGAAATAGCCTCGGCAATTTTATCCATATCTTCCTCGTTCATACCGCGGGTAGTTACAGCAGGTGTACCAAGTCTGATTCCACTTGTTACAAACGGTGACTGCTTCTCATTGGGAATTGTGTTCTTATTGGCTGTGATATGTGCATCATCAAGCCATGCTTCCACATCTTTTCCGGTAAGATCAAAATTGGTGAGATCGATCAGCATGAGGTGGTTATCTGTTCCGCCTGAAACAATCTGAACGCCTCTCTTCATCAGGCCTTCACTGAGTGCCTTTGCGTTTTTCACAATCTGCTCCTGATAGGTCTTGAATTCAGGAGTAAGAGCTTCCTTAAAGCATACAGCCTTCGCAGCTATTACATGCTCCAAAGGTCCGCCCTGGATACCCGGGAATACAGCCTTGTTGAACTTATATTTATCCTGAGCAGCCTGATTCCAAAGAATAAGGCCTCCTCTTGGTCCACGAAGTGTTTTGTGTGTTGTAGTAGTAACTACATCAGCATAGGGGAACGGGCTGGGATGAACACCTGCTGCCACAAGACCTGCTATATGCGCAATGTCTACCATAAGAACCGCTCCGCAAAGATCTGCTGCCTCACGGAATTTTGCAAAGTCAATTGTTCTGCAGTAAGCAGATGCACCGGCAATAATAAGCTTAGGCTGATGTTCTTTTGCAAGTCTCTTTACTTCCTCGTAATCAATGAAGCCGTTCTCATCAACACCATATGCTATTACGTTGTAGTAGGTACCTGAAATATTGGCCGGGCTTCCGTGTGAAAGATGTCCGCCCTGACTGAGGTTCATACCAAGAATAGTGTCGCCGGGCTTAAGGAGGGCAAACTGAACAGCGAGATTAGCCTGTGCTCCTGAGTGAGGCTGAACATTTGCATAATCGCAGTGAAAGAGTTCCTTGGCTCTGTCTCTCGCGATATTCTCAACCTTGTCAACTACCTGGCATCCGCCATAATAGCGTTTTCCGGGAAGTCCCTCAGCATACTTGTTTGTAAGGGGGCTACCCATAGCAGCCATAACAGCTTTACTAACCCAGTTCTCAGATGCGATCAGCTCAATATGATCGTTCTGACGCTGCATCTCCTCAACGATAAGATCAGCGATTTCAGGATCAACATTTTTTACTTCATCCAATGAATACATACCGGCAATTCCTCCACTTCGATAATTTGACGTTTTAATGTGCTAAAGCAATTGTGATGTATCATAGCATAGTATGCGTGCCAAAGCAAGTAATATTAGTGTTATAATATTTCTAAATAGTTTTGTTGGGAGTTATTTAAATATGTTCTATTGTATAGTAAATCCATCTGCCAGATCGGGACACGGCAAAAATATATACAGCATGTTTGAAGAAAAATGCAGAGTTCAGGGTATCCCTTATAAAGTAGTTTTTACAAAGGGCCCCGGACATGCCATGAATGTCGTAAAAAAAATTACCTCTCCAGGCAGCGATCAGGACGATGATAATGAGCCTGTAAATATCGTAGTCATGGGAGGCGACGGCACCCTGAACGAGGTGGTATCAGGCATTCAGGATTTTGACAGAGTACGCCTCGGAGTTGTACCGCTTGGTTCAGGCAATGATTTTGTAAGGGATCTGGATTTCCCCGGGAATCCCTCCGATCTTATAGACCGGATTTTAAAAGGAGAGGTGGTAAGAAAGCTTGATATAGGTAATATCCACTATGATCATATGACAAAAACCTTATCCAGGCTTCATGATTCGCGAATTGCTTCTGACAGACGTTTTGATGTCAGCGCCGGTATTGGCTTTGATGCTGCAGTATGTGAAGAAGCGCTCTCTTCCAAAACCAAAAACAAGCTGAATAAATTCGGCCTTGGCAAAGCAACCTACGGTGTGATCGCTATTAAGCAGATCCTTCATGCAGATCAGCCATCCTGCGATATCACCACGGACACCGGTGAGCATATACACCTTGACCACCTGATTTTTGCAGCTGCAATGATCCATCACTACGAAGGAGGCGGTTTTAAATTTGCCCCCGACGCCGACCTTGGAGATGGCTGCTTTGATCTTATCGCCGGCGGAGATATGTCATATTTTCAGATTTTTAAAGCTCTGCCCCTGGCCTTTTTTGGCTGGCACTATGGACGGAAGGGCATATATCATATAAGGGCAAAGGAAATAACAATAAAGACCGCTCTTCCCCTCTGGGTACACACAGACGGTGAGGTTCTTCTTAAGTCAGATCATATTACACTGACCTGTCTGAAGCAGAAATTATGCCTCTTATCGTGAAAAGCACTTATTAATTTATATTTTTTTTAGAATTTTTGTACAGATTTTCATTTGAATATATTGACCCCCTGCGATATATTAATTAGCGTAGTATCGTTGTTATTTAACGAAATAAGGTGAATAGTTTTATGAAAAAGAGAACATCTAAATGGTTTGACAGACCCTGGACCAAAGAGAGACTCAAGGATACCATCATTTGTCTGATTCCGGTAATTATTTACGCTTTCATTTATCTGACATGGTTTTTCCACCTCGAGGGTACCAAGGAGCTACATTATACAGTTATTCATTCCGCGCTGGATGATAAGATTCCATTCCTTGAGATTTTTATCATTCCCTATCTTGGCTGGTTTGCTTATTGCGCATTCTTCTTTTTCCTGTTCCTTGCCATGTATGACATGGAGGACTTCTTCAAGAATGCAGCATTTTTCTTCACCGGAATGACGATGTTTTTGATAATATCATCCATATGGCCAAACATACAGTATTTGAGACCTGCTGTAATGCCCAGGGATAACATATTTACACACATGGTTGCCAATCTGTACAAGACCGATACTCCCACCAATCTGTGGCCGAGTATCCATGTATATAATGCGATCGGCACTCACCTTGCAGTCTCCAATTCCAAGCGTTTTAGTAAGCTTTTAAAGAATAGCTCGTTGGTATTCTGCATACTGATCATTCTTTCAACAATGTTTATAAAGCAGCATTCGGTTATCGATGTTCTTGGCGGTATCATTTTTGCAGTAGCTACCAACCTTGTAGTATACAAGAGTGAACTTGTGGTAAATGCTTATCATCGCCATAATGAGAGAATTAAGGCTTGGAAAGTACTTCAGTAATAATCCGGATCGTTCCTTTTAAATCTTAATGTATAACATTATTAAAACCTCATGACTTCGCAAATCGCGATATCATGAGGTTTTATTATTAGTTAAAGTTATAAAGCTTTTGAGCTATCTTATATCCTGTGAGAGTAATCTTTCTTCCGCCCTTTCCCGGAAGGTAAACAAATACGCCCTCTATTCTGTAGCGAAGCTTACAATACAAAAGAATGCTTCTGCTCTTTATATATCTCATAAGTTCCTTACGCTTTTCAAGATTCTCCTTGGTACCGGATGCAAGCATAAGAATTGTGGATATTGCTGTAATGATCTCCAGGTAATTGAACATGTAGTGATAGCGCTTTTTATTGGATCTGATCATACCGATGTTTTCAACATAGTAGTCTACCATCAGCTTATTCACACGGACCTGCTGATCCAGTCTTGAGATCATAATTTCCTGATTTACAGACTGATCTGCTCTTCCGATGTAGTAGTAATAGAAATTAACATCCAGATAATACATGTTCTTAACAAACGGAAGCGGATTGAACACATAGATATTATCTACATAGAATGTATGCTCCGGAAGCTTCAGGCCGCAGTCACGAAGAAGCTTTGTTCTGAAAATAACGGAGTGCATAAGAAGGTAATGACCTATCGTAATCTTCTTCACATCATCCCAGGTGAAAAGCTCCTCTATGGGGAACATTCTGTTGTAGCGCATTACCTTGTGACGCTGCTCACCTTCTTTATTGTATACGAAGTTGCTGATGAGAAGATCCAGCCTGTCTCCTCCACCCACAAATTCCTCGAGAGTGGTAAGAATCTTTCTATAAGCCATCTCCTTAACCCAATCGTCACTGTCAACAACCTTGAAGTACAATCCTGTGGCATTCTCAAGGCCTGCGTTAACTGCAGAACCATGACCACCGTTCTTTTTATGTATAGCCCTGCAGATAGTCGGATATTTTTCAGCATATTCATCAGCGATAGCTGCTGTATTATCCTTTGATCCGTCATCCACAATAAGGATTTCCACATCTTCTCCACCTACCAAAAGTGAGTCAATGCATTTTCTCATATAATCCTGTGAATTGTAACAGGGTACTGCAATACTTAATAACTTCATTTTTTCTCATATCTCCTCTGTAAATACCGTTATGTGTCAGTCTTACTCCAATGATCAGACTTCAAAAAGCCTTATCATATACCGCGTCTTGAGACTTCGAATTTCTGCTTTGTCAAAAGGAACTGCCTTAGTTCTGAGCACCTTACATCCGGATCATCTCCGGGAATTTCAGTGTCCATAGCCATCGCCATGATATCTATCATCTCATTTGTAACGATTGGTCTTATCCGGCTTAGCACCTCAAGTCTGTCGGCAGTGCTGTTCGCATCAAGGAATTGCACCACAAGAGGATTCATCCCAAAACTCTCAGCTTCCTCTTCAATAGTGCGATTCATATAGTTTTCGTTAATATCGTCTTTGTCCTCATCATCGAAGATGCTCTCTTTTTGAGATTCTTCCTGATTCTTGGAATCCGTATCAGAATCGGATTTTTTGTCACTTGATCTTTCTATTTCCAATACAGGCTTTTTAGCACTTTCAGTTTCTTCTAATGCAGGCTTTTTGGCAATTTCGTCCTTCACATCAAAATCAGATTTTATATCGTACTCATTCACATCCGGGGTAAAAAGCTCAAATCTCATTTTCTGATCAGGGTTAGGATATCTCTCCCTGTCAACTTCTGAGGTGAACTCCTTAAGAGATCTGCAGTATATCGTATAATCGCCATAAAGCGCCTGATATACAACCTGCTCCTCGCCTGTATCAGCATCTCTCGCAATAGTTATGATCTGATACTTTCCGCCTTTAAAATGTCTGTATAGCTCCTGCGGCTTTGGTCTGTTCAAAACTAAATCCTCCTATAAAAACACTCGCCTTACGATTATAACATAAAAATAGCTGTTCTGTTGCTTCCAAGGGGCAATACTTATTCGTATCTATTTTCTGGAGGATGACTTAACAATGATCATCTCCACACTTATTATTCTGTCAAGACGTCCGGTCTTTACTGCCTCGTCGCTTTCAAGACACATATTAAGCGAATCTTTTAAATCCTTCATCGAGTAGCTTCTGGTCCAGCCCATGATCTTATCCGCAACAAATGGTGGCACTCCAAGCTTGGAGGCAGCCACACTCTTGTTAACACCAAGCTCAGCCATCTCCTTTGCTGACAGCAACTGATTAAACTGCCTCATTATAAGCGCCAGTATCTGCTCCGGAGCGGTCTTTAAAGCCAGAAGTTCATAATAGATATTCATGGCTTTCGCCTGATTCTTCATAACTATAGCATCTGTCATTTCGAATATCCTGCTGGTAAGCCAGTTAGCACAGACAGCGTCAACGTCCTTCTCAGTGACCTCAGTCCTGCCAAGACAATAGCTGACAAGCTTTTCCATCTCATGAACCATGTTGGACATATCCGTGCCAACTCTGTTAATGAAGTAGGCTATAGTTCTTGTGGATATCGCAAAGCCCTCATTTTTCATTTTCATGGCAACCCACTTATAAAGCTGCTGCTCATCAGGTGTCTCGCAGTTAATATCAAGACCTGTCTTACTTACGGCCTTGTACATATCCTTTCTCTTATCAACAGCTGATTCAACAAAAAGAAAAACCGTAGTCTCCGATTGATGCTTTAGATAATCTGCAAGCTCAGGGCATCCGCTTTTGAAAAAGCCGCTGTCCTCAATGACTATAACTCTGCGCTCCGCAAAAAAAGGGAGTGTCTCCGCCATATCAATAACTTCAAGCGGATTTATTCCTACCCCCTCATAGTGCTGAAGATTCATGGCATCTCCGCTTCCCAAAAGGGCAGCTTTTAGCTTGTCTCTGTTCTGTTTTCTGAGATAAGCCTCATCACCATATACAAGATATGCCGGTCTGAAGCTTCCTGACTTAATATCCTGATTTATCTTTTCAGCCTTTACTTTATAGTCTGATGTTTTACCTGCAGCCATATTTTAACCTTGCCCCATAATCACAATATGTTGTATATTATATCATGATATGGATTAAATTTTCAGAATAATTAAGCCAAAGAAAAAAGCTTTCAGGAGGAACAATTATGTTAAAACAGGTATCTATCTACGCTGAAAATAAAAAGGGATGTTTTCAGAATATCACCGGAATTCTTAGAAAAAACGATATCAATATTCTTGGATCAGTCACCAATGATTCTGCAGAATACGGAATAATCAGAATGGTCGTTTCCGAACCTGAAAGATGTATAGAAGTTCTCAGAAACGAGGGCTATATCTGCAAGACTACTCATGTTCTTGGCATTGAGTGTCCCGATGAAGTAGGAGCATTGGACAATATCCTTAAATCATTATATGAGAGCAACATCAATGTTAATTATATCTACCTGTCATTTAACCGTGAATCAGGCCTTCCTATAATGGTAATGCATACTGATGACATATATGCAGTTGAAAACATTCTTGTAAATAAGGGCTATAAATCAATTTAATTTAAGGGTTAAAAAACGCGGACCCCCCAGTCCGCGTCTTTTAATATATTATAAATTTCATACCCAACTATTTCATTTCTGCCCCATGGCTTGCAGCTATAAGGCCCACAGCAAAAGTCAGTGAGATTGCTATTTCTATCCCTATAATGAATTTGTCAGTCTGAGATCTCTTCTCCCCAAGAACCTCTGCATCCTCATCAACTTCGGAATCTTCCTCGATTGTCCCTTCGGATGTATCCACCACTTCATAAGAAGCTTCCTGATTTGTATCAGTCGAAGCGTAAACCGAACGGGTAGTACACAAAATCTCCAGCAGTATCACGAAAAGCAATATCGTGCCTGCGATAATTTTTTTCATCCCTCACCTCTGTCTTTCTTTTCAAGTATCATTATATAGTAACAAGGCAGCCCTGTGTTGACGGGATATGCACAGTTCTGTTCATAACTCGTACTTGACAAAATGTGTTCGCCCCGAACACCACCATAGTCATGGTAATTCAGGAATTAATCAATGTACGTTTTTATTTCCATTTTTTTGTTTGCAAAAGATGCGATAACCGCGCCGCTTTTGGCAGTCACATATATCCCGGAGCCAGTATTTTCAAGCCTTTCCATTAGTTCCTTGTGCGGATGATCATATCTGTTGTTGATCCCACAGCTTATAATTGAAATCCTCGGATTAACTATATCCAGAAATTCCTTATCACTTGTGTACCTGCTTCCGTGGTGTGCAACCTTCAATAATGTAATGTCCTGATATTCCTCACAGTTATCCTTTATATATTTTCTGAGAAGTTCCTGTCCTTCTCCGTCCACATCTCCGGTGAAAAGGCCTTTGAATTCATCCTTTTTTATATAAAGAACCGTGGAGTATGAATTTGGCTCATCTGTACTCATATCTTTTATAGGAGCTAAGCATCTGATATCAATTGAATCATTAAATATCCTCTCACCTCTGCTTATGTATGAAATCGGGATCTTCCGTTCTAAAGCTTTCTCTACCAGCTTTCTGTAATTATCCCCTTTTGAGTCATCGCTGACATCAGGCAGAATAAGATTTTTTATTCTTATACTTCCATTCTCAGACATCGCATCAATAAGCTCTAAAATACCACTGATGTGATCTTCATCCTCGTGGCTTACTATAACCGCATCAAGCTCGCCTATTCCTCTGTAAGATAAAAATGGCACAATCTGATATTTAGCGACATTTTTCTTGGAAGTGCTTCCACCATCAATAAGATAGTTGGCTGTTTTGGTCTCTATAACTATTCCATCCCCCTGTCCCACATCAAGTGCTGTTATTCTAAGACCGGGTCTGATCCTGAGGCATAAAATTACCAGTCCCGCAAAAAGAAGCACATATCTTATGCCTATTATAATTCTCTTATTTCGTTCCTTGTTCCTGCCTAAGTTAAGAGCACGTGTAACAGACCTTCCCCCCAGAAAAACAAACATCATCAAAAATATCAGGTATATGGCTACCTGCCATATTTCTGCATGTCCTGCATACCAGGTATTGTTTGGAAGTGCTTTTCCTACATCGCAGCAAAACAAAAACCATCTGATGATCAAGTGACAGCCAGCTCCGGTGATGATACCGGTCTGTACAATAAATGCCCCAAGTGCAATACTTAGTATTCCAAGAAACATCAGCACAGACATAAGCGGAAGTATCAGAATATTAAGCACTATAGAATATACCGGATAGGTATAGTAAAAGCTCATATTTACAGGAAGCGTAACAAGCATAATAGCAAGGCTTGCAGAAATTATCTTAAGTTTCCCGCTTTTTATATACTCTGGCATAACAGGCAGCACATAACCAATGGCAATGACCGCCCCAAAGGACATCAGAAAGCCGCTGTGCCTTATATATAGCGGCTGTGAAATAAGGAGCATTGCCCCTGCCAGTGACAGCGCAGATAGCATATCATAGCTCCGTCCTATTATGTCCGCTCCCAAATTTACAGCAAACATCACTATGGCTCTGCAAGCAGATGTACTCATGCCACACATGTTGCCATACATATACATGACGCATATTGCAAAAGCTGCAGCGAATATTATTCTTGCACCGGCCTTTCTCAGAAGCTTATACAGACTCATGCCAATAATGGAAATGTGAAGTCCTGATACAGCCATGATATGAATAATTCCATTTCTCTTAAAAGAGTCCTTTATATCCTCCTCAAGGTCATTTTTATCCCCGAGAAGAATTGCTTTCATAACTCCTGCATCACTTTCAGACATAGTTTTATCCAATATGCTTTCAAAATAGAGCTTTGCATCATAAAGGCTCTCTGAAACAAAATCCTCGCTTCCGCCAATGCCCAACAGCTCCACGTCCGTAAGGCTATATTCAGTTTTCAAAATGCGATAGTACTCCCGGCTGTCAAACTCGCCCGGATTTCTGCTAACGGGAAAATTCTTAACTTTACCTCTGACCTTAAGTACACAGCCAATTGGCAATCTGTACCCTAAGTCATCAATATAGAGCAGGATTTTCCTGTCGCGGTCAGTCTTTAAGTAAAGAACAAGCTGCTTTTCTCCCGTTTTAGGGCTTGTTCTTAACTCCTTATTACTTATTATTCCTTTAACCGTAATAATTTCCCGATCCGTGGGATAAGATATTTCTTCTGCAGGTAGAAATTGCAGAAGAAAAAAGACAGTCGCCGCCAATAGTCCTGTGACGGCACATAATGGTCTTTTCATTTTGCTCTTTCCACATAGTGATAACTGTGAAAAGCTTACTGTCTAACTATATCAAGGTTTCTCTCAAATACTGTACCGAGTGCAATTTTCTCCATAAAATAGCCCTCAGAGGAACCGTTGACAGATATCTGCACCTTGTTAACATCAGCAGTTTCACAGATTGTGTTAACAAGAGAATACAGCGAAATCTTGGGGTCTACATTCCCCACTCTCGTCAAAATGTTGCTGTCAAAGTCAACATAGCATACGCCATCCCTGACAGAGACGGAATTGATCTTAGCCTGAGAGTTAAGTGAAGCACATGCAAGGTCTGTATTAGGACCTGCCAGAAGCTGCTCAATTACAAGTCTCTGCATCAGAATATTACTGTTGTAGACAACACTTCTGTAAACAGGAATGAGTTCCTGCCCATCCTCAGAAGCAAAATAGAGGATAAGCTCTGCCTTTTCATATGCATTTATCTCATTACCTGCGTTATAAACAAAATCATCTGCGGACATGTTGCCGATAATGTTCCCGTCTTCATCAAGAAGAGGAGTACCCTCAACCGTAAAAGTCACATACTCAACATTGGGAATCTGGGTAAGGGTCCTTACCATAGCAGCTCTGTCCAGAATCTCGGTGGTCTTCTCAGTACCAAGGTATGAGTTTTCAAAATCAAGCGTAAGGACACCAGCCTTAAGTGAATATGAAAGCAAATTGACCGGGCCGTATATAGGCGCCTCATACTCAAGCTTTTCAGGCATGGTTTTCATCTGATCGAGCAGTTCCTTAATAACTGCTTCTGTGTCTGTCAATTCTGCTTTAACCTCATAGTCATGGAAAACAATTCCGGTTTCCTTGGAATTAAGGTAATATACTTTTATCACCTTATCATTATCAACCTTACTATTTACCGTACATCCAACCATGCATAGAGGAATAAGCATAAGACATAATATTAAGTTTATCAGTTTTTTTAAAGTGTTATTCATATTCTATGTTCTCAAGATTGCAGCAATCAGGCATTTATCCTGAAGCATGCATCACTCCAATGACTGCATGTAAATAAGAGGAATGCGTACAGTAAAGGTTGTTCCCACATTTTCCTCACTCTCAACTTCAATAGTTCCTCTGTGCATGAGTATCGCATTATGGGTTATGGAAAGTCCAAGACCGGTTCCACCGATCTCGCGTGACCTTGATTTATCAACTCTGTAGAATCTCTCATAAATTCTGTCGATACTATCAGCAGGAATTCCTATTCCGGAGTCGCTCACCCGGCAGGTGAAATACTGATGATCCGCATCAAGCTTTACCTTAACAAATCCATCATCTTTGTTGTACTTTACCGCATTCTCAACCAGGTTCATAAGAGCAAGCGACAGCTTGACTTCATCGATTTCCGCGGTTATTTCTCTTGTAGTTTCCAGTGTCAGTTCTATGTTGTGCTTCGCCGCAATGGGCTTCATTCTTTTCATGATGACTTCCATCATCTGAACCACATCGACAGAAGAAATATTTAAAGGCGTAGCCTTTTTATCCATTCTGACTAGTTCAAGAAGGTCATTGATTATCTTATTTTCTCTGTCTACCTCTGCAGCAATATCCTCCATGAAGTCTCTGTACACCTCATTTGGCACATCCTCCTGCATGATAAGTGAATCAGCAAGAACTTTCATTGATGTAATAGGTGTCTTGAGCTCATGAGATACATTGGATACAAATTCCTGTCTTGAGGCATCAAGCGCATTCATACGGACCAGAAGCTGATTAAATGCTTTGATAATATGCTCTGTCTCGTAATAATCAGATTCCGCTACCGGTTCATTGGTAAAGCCGGCCTTGACGTCATTGATAGCTGCAGTAATCCTGTCAAAAGGCTTAAGCAGTCTTTTTGACATAAAGAGAGCCACGATCAAAATCAAAATAACAGCTATAACCTCTATAGTTACAGCTCTTCTCGTCAGGATATCCATGGTCTGTGCTATGTTATCAGTTGATACACTTATCAGCAGCACACCTCTTATAACATTCTCCTGTCCGCTCTCAGCCGCAACATCTCCACTCTCATAGGTACGTGTCTCGATAATTGGAGCTGTCATTTCAATATATCTGTTATTTCTGTCATACACTGCGGAAGAATCGTTAATACCGTTTTTCAGGCAGCCTACTACTTCCTCGGAAATAATCGTTTTGCCCTCACTTATTCCATAAGTATCCTTGCGAATGGTGAGATCGCTGTCTATGACCATAACACGACCATCATACAGATTGGCCAAAAGATCCAGCTCTGCATTAATAACATCTGATGTGGTATCTGAAAAATAGCTGTAATTTATCAGGTGATTTGCAAGAATCTTCAGCTGTGTGGAAACTTCTGACTCTCTCACATTGACTGCACGATCCTCATAACTTTCAAGAATCGCAGAATGAATCACGAGGCATGAAATCAGCCCCGTGAAGAAAACAAGTGAAAATATTCTGAATCTAAGACTTTTAAATGGGTTATATATCATCTTGGTGACCTTTAATTACGCTTGAAAATAATAGCCTGATCCCCACTTCGTTCTAACGTATCTGGGCTCGGAAGGATTGACCTCAACCTTCTCACGAAGTCTTCTGACGTGAACGTCAACAGTCCTCTCATCTCCCGGGAAGTCCTCTCCCCAAATAGCATGAAGGAGCTCGCTTCGGCTGTACACCTTGCCGGGTGTTGCTACCAGGAACTCGAGAACATCAAATTCTCTGCTGGTAAGGTTGATTTCTTTATCATTGTAATAGACTCTTCTGTACTCTTCATTTACAGTAAGATCACCAAAAGTAAGAACTCTTGCCGGTACATCCGATTTGCTTGTTCTTCTGATAATAGCCTTTATTCTGGCCTTGACCTCAAGAATGTTAAAAGGCTTTGTAATATAGTCATCAGCACCGTACTCAAGTCCGAGAATTTTATCCATGTCATCGCCCTTCGCTGTAAGCATTACGATGGGAACATTCGAAAAATCTCTGATCTGCTGACAAACCTCAAAGCCATCCATTTTAGGAAGCATAACATCAAGTAGAATGATGTCATAACGGTTGTTACTAGCCATCTCTAATGCCTGTTCACCGTCAAAAGCAGTATCCACATACATGCCGTCCTGCTCGAGGCTATAACGAATTCCTTTTACAATTGTCTTTTCATCATCAACGACTAATACCTTTTTTGCCATCTCTTCTACTCCATTTACTTTATACTTTTATATGATCCTTTATTTTTGAAAAGAACTTTTCTTTGATACCCGTAACATTCTTGATATCTTCGATAGTCCCGAATTTCCCTTTTTCTTCTCTGTAGGCAATTATGCTCCTGGCTCTGCTGGGTCCTATCCCAGGTATGTTGCAAAGCTCCGCCTCAGAAGCGGTATTGATATTAACCTTGTCATCTCCGGGCGCAGATTCATTCGTGCCTCCGGTAGCCATTCCGGTAATACCCGCCATATCGCTTTGGACATCGGCAGATTCCATAAACTGTGAATTACCGGATGCCAGGCTCTCCTCTTCGGTAGGGATCTTAATCTTTATTCCATCCTCCAGGACAAGTGCCTGATTGATAAAATCGGTGTCGGCATCCTGCATAAATCCGCCTGCTGCCTTTATCGCATCAACAACTCTGCTGCCTGTGGGAAGCTCATATACTCCCTCGCATATAACCGCGCCGCATACATGGACCATTATGGTCTGTGGCATATCTTCGTATGAATCCCCGAATGCACTATCCGCCTCAGATTCCGGTTCCTTAGATTCTGACATATTATTAGCATCATCTGCTCTCTCGGAATCAGGGCCTTGTTCAGTATTATCATTTGCAGTTACAACAGGCTCTTCAAGTACAATGTCTGTGCTCTTCTTATCACACCCTGTTATCAATACGCCCAGCAATAAAATTGAAACTATTCTTATCGCAATATGTTTACGCATGTTTCCTCCAAAAATCGGAGGCCCCACCATGCTTCTTATGATAGTCCATCAATCATAATATCTAAAAAGATTTGACTATGCAAGATATCTGTAACACTTTCGTAACAATTACAAAAAAACTGCCGGTTTCGACAATTCTTTTGTATATTTTTTATTCTTCCTGACCCTCTGTAATAACTACTGTGGCATCCGGAAGCCGTTCCTCCTCTACTGCTGTGCCGTTTATCTGGAGCTTTACATTTTCAGACAGAGTCTTTAAGGTGTCATTAACATCTGCGCCATCCCAGATATTCGCAAAAGCAATTTCCAATTGTACCCAGAAATTACTGGTAGCCATCAATTTGGGCATAGGAACGGAGTTGCCGTAAACGCTTACAAATGAAGCAAGCGAATCATTGCTGTAGGGTATTTTGTCATGGGCGATGAGCTTTCCGCTCTTTAAATAACATTCATCCGTATTCTCACTGCAAAGGAAAGCTGCAAAATCATTGGCCATATCCTGATGCTCGGAAAAGCCGTTTATGACAAGGCAATTTGTAACGGACATTGTTCTGGTCTTGTAGTTGTCATTAAGAGCAGGCATTGTAGTTACGCCATAGTCAAAGCTGCATTTGCCTTCAGCTTTTGCTGCTTCTATCTTTGCAACAGCATCTGAAGTAGCTACGGTAAATACTGTCTTACCGTCTATGAAATCCTGAAGTACCTTATCGTAATTTACAGCACTCTCATCTATGGCAAAGAACTGATTCAGCTGCTGATAAAAACTCATACAGTTGATGGTATCCTCGTTATAGACGTCGATAGTACTTATATCATCTCCTGAAGCTCCGCCGAGATTCATATAATTACCGACAAAGAAATAGTTATAAAAAATATCCGTAACATCCCACTGAAATACGGATTCTACAGTGTCAGGTGCAGTATAGTTATCTGCAAAAAGGAGAATATCTTCGATAGTTGAAGGAAGCATATCCTTAACTCCCTGCTCGACTTCCTCGGGACTGACCGCTGCTTCTTCCTGAGTCTCGCCCTCTGCTTCACCCTCAGTCTGCTCCTGTCCATCCTGAGTTACATCTTCTCCTTCTATCTCTCCTGCATCTGCAGCAGCCTGAGCCGCCTCACCTTCAGCAGCATCTAACTCAGCCTGTCTGCGTGCTCTTACCTCATCCTCAAGATAAGTCTTATTATATAGGAGAGAGCTTGTCTCAAAATAATAGGGATAAGCTATTTTCTTCCCATTATATGTAACAGCATTCCTTGCAGATTCGCTAAAGCCCAGAGTCTCATCCTCCAGAAACTCGGGATCCTTTATCTCAGTTGCAAGTCCTGCCAGATAAGCCTTTTCAAGTCCGTCATGAGTCATTATGAAAACATCGGGATAGTGGTCGCTGTTTACGGAAGCCTTACCTATCTCCTCAAGGTATTCAAGTCCGGACACACATTCTATCTCTACTCTGCTCTTCTTACTTCTCTCGTTGAACTCAACAACCTTGGCAGTAAGATAGTCTGTCAGTGCATCATCCGTATACCATAATCTGATAGTGGTCTTATCATTGGATCCGAAAATAGAACGCTCCTCATGAAGTCCAACACCTGATTTAGAATAATAGAAAGCTGCCAAAAGCAGCGCTATAATAAGAACTGCTCCCAGCAGCCTGAATCTTATCTTCATAAAAACCTCGCTAAAAAATTAGTTCGGAAGATACGGCTCCAATATGCTGATCATATCGTCTACATCTTTTTTTGTGATGACAAGCGGAGGAATAAAGCGGATCACATTTGTTCCTGCATTTATCAGAATAAGTCCGTTTTCAAGCGCTTTACCAATTATCTCTCCAACCGGACGGTCAAACTCAAGTCCCTGCAATAAGCCGCTTCCTCTGCGGTCTATGATGCAATCATATCGTGATTTTAAATCTTCAAGCCTCTCCTCCAGATAAGCCGAAACCTCTCTCACGTTATCTATTATATGTTGAGTATTAAATAAATCAAGGACTTTGTTGATAGCTGCACCTGCAAGAGGATTACCTCCGTAGGTCGTTCCATGGTCACCTGCAACCAGTGAATTCTGACCAACTTTTTCAGTCATGAGAAATGCGCCCACAGGTACACCGCAGCCAAGTGCTTTGGCTGTTGTCATGATATCGGGCTTAACACCGAATTTCTGCCATGCATACATATATCCTGTTCTTCCCATACCACACTGTATCTCATCTAATATAAGAAGAATATCCTTTTCATCACAGAGTTTTCTTACGTTCCTAAGAAACTCCTCAGTAGCAGGATAAATACCGCCTTCTCCCTGCACTGTCTCCATGATTATGGCTACAGTCTTATCGGTAACCTGAGCCTTAACACTTTCAAAGTCATTAAAATTAGAAAACCTGATGTTTCCGATCATAGGCTGAAAAGCATCTCTATAATGTGCATTTCCGGTAACAGAAAGTGCACCGAAGGTTCTGCCGTGAAAGGAATGATTCATTGCGATGATCTCGTGGTCGGTTCTTCCGTCCTTCAAAAATCCATATTTTCTTGCAGCCTTAAGAGCTCCCTCAACAGCCTCTGCTCCGCTGTTTGTAAAAAAGACTCTGTCCATTCCGGATACTTCTTTAAGCTTGCGGGCTGCCTCAATTGCAGGAACATTGTAGTAATAGTTTGAAGTATGGATGACCTTGTCAATCTGGCTCTTAAGGGCGTCATTGTACTCTTTATTGCCATATCCGAGAGCAAATACACCTATTCCGGATACAAAATCCAGATAGCTCTTGCCCTCGATATCATAAAGATGCACTCCCTCTCCCTTATCAAGTACCACCTGATATCTGTTATAGGTATGTAAAAGGTCGCGCTCCGCCTCGTCTATATACTCTTTCATTGTGCTCATCGTTTGTCACCTCTTTGTAAGCTTATTTATTCTTCTTTTTCATCATCGTCAGACACGAACATGGTTCCGACACCCTTGTTGGTAAAGAACTCAAGGAGCAGGCAATGCGGGATTCTACCGTCAAGGATATGCACTCTGTGTACGCCTTCTTTTACGGCACTTGTGCAATTCGCAAGCTTTGGAAGCATTCCGCCCCCGATAGTGCCGCCTGCCATAAGCTCATCTACCTCAGAGCAGGTAAGTCTTGAGATGAAGGTTGATTTATCATTGATATCTCTGTAAACACCCTCTATATCTGTAAGGAATACGAGTTTCTCGGCGCCAACAGCCTTTGCGATAGCACATGCAGCATCGTCTGCATTTATATTAAAAGTCTCAAAATCCTCATTCATTCCCACAGGTGCAATAATAGGAAGGTAGTCGTTATCCATGAGGTCATACAGGATCTTGGGATCAACCTTTTCTACATCTCCAACAAAACCTATGTCCTGACCTCCGGAAAGCTTCTTCTTTGCACGAAGAAGTCCCGAATCCTTGCCGCTGATTCCGATAGCCTTAACCCCAAGCTCCTGCACCATTCTGACCAGGCACTTATTAACCTTGTTAAGAACCATCTCTGCTATTTCCATAGTCTCTGCATCCGTAACACGGAGTCCGTTTACGAACTCTGCCTCTTTTCCGACCTTGCCGACCCACTTACTGATTGCCTTTCCGCCACCGTGAACGATGATCGGTTTGAATCCAACAAGCTTTAAAAGAGTAACATCCTTGATGACATTTTTCTGGAACTCTTCACTTTCCATGGCACTGCCGCCATATTTAACAACTATGATCTTGCGATTATATTTCTGTATATACGGAAGTGCCTCAATGAGCACCTCTGCCTTCTTTAATACTTCCTGCATATCCTTGTCCACTTCAATCTCCCTCCTCAGCTTCTGTAATCAGCGTTGATCTTTACATAATCATAGGTCAGATCGCATCCCCACGCAGTTGCCTCATAAGATCCCGCATTCATATCAACAACCGCAATGACCTCTTCCTCCGAAAGAACCTTTGTTGCATATTCCTCATCAAAAGTCTGCGGATTTCCATCCTTAAACAAAAGAACCTTTCCTGCACTGCTCTCGATAGAAAGGCTGATCTTATCAGGATCAAACAGTACTCCGGAATATCCAAGCGCGCACAGAATTCGTCCGAAGTTAGCATCATGTCCGTATATCATAGCCTTTGTAAGAGATGAGCATATAACTGACTTTGCAAGAGTTCTGGCATTTTCCTTGGTATCGGCATTTAATACATGTGCTGTGAAAAGTGCGGTAGCACCCTCACCGTCTCCTGCCAGCATTCTGGCCATCTCTTTGCATATGGAATAAAGAGCCTCAAGGAAGGTATTATAATCCTCTCCCTCCTCACATATCTCACTATTACCTGCATCTCCGTTTGCCAGGATCATAAGTGAATCGTTTGTAGACATATCACCGTCAACAGAGATCATGTTGAAGGTGTCAACTACAACAGTTTTTAATGCCTTCTGTAAAAGCTCATGGGATATTGATACATCTGTTGTAATAAAGGAAAGCATCGTGCACATGTTGGGATGTATCATTCCTGAACCCTTAGCCAGAGCACCAATCCTGCATGTTTTTCCGCCAACCTCAAATTCCATGGCCATCTGCTTTGAGTGGGTATCGGTTGTCATTATGGCTTCTGCTGCACCTGTTCCCGCTTCCTCTGTATCTGATAGCTGAGGTACCATCTGCGCGATGCCCCGTTTTACGGCTTCCATGTTCATCTGCATGCCTATTACTCCGGTGGATGCCACCAGCACCGAATTTTCAGGAAGTGCCAGAAGAGACCCAACCTCAGCAGCTGTTTCGGCACACAGCTTTTTTCCTTCCTCACCTGTGCAGGCATTGGCAATTCCTGAATTACCCACGATAGCATGAACAGGGCCTATTCCGTTGCATATCTCTCTGTCCCAAAGTACCGGTGCGGCCTTTACCACGTTACTTGTGAAAACTCCCGCCGCAGTACATGGTGACTCGCTGTAAATCAGCATCATGTCTTTACGATTTTTGTACTTAATATTCGCTTCTGTACTTGCAGCCTTAAAACCCTTAGCTGCAGTAACGCCACCTTTTATCTGTTTCATTATGCTATCTCCTTTAGTTTTTAACAAATTCCGTAAGATTATTTTCGTTTAATGTAAAATCGTAATAGTTCATGTCAGAGCGCAAGGTCCAGTTCATACGCTGCCAGAAGGCATTTCCTACCTTATTGGTCACGAACGCATTGAGACAGACCTTATTGATCTTTTCTTCCTTAAGACGCTCTATGCAAAATTCCACCATTCTCTTACCTATTCCATGCCGTCTGTAATTCTTATCAACGCAAACATGGTAGAAACAGGCACGTCTACCGTCATGTCCACACAGAATAGCTCCGACTATCTTGTCATCTTCAACATCAACCGCGCAGGTATTTGGATTCCTTTGTATAAACATTGATATTCCTTCGTAGGAATCATCCAAAGTCCTTATTCCGAATCCCTCTATTGAATTCCACAGCGCAAATACTTTTTCATAATCATCTATGGTCATTGTTCTTACCATAATGGATCTCCTCAAATATCAGTTTTTATTTAGATATATAAAAATCACGGAAAAGCCGGAACAAAGTCGAGTCCCATGGCTTCATCAAGTCCAAACAAAATGTTCATATTCTGTACTGCCTGACCTGCCGCACCTTTTACCAGATTATCTATAGCGCCCATAAGGATTATGCGACCTGTTCTCTCATCAATCTTAAAACTTATATCAACATAATTGCTTGTCTCTACCCATCTGGTCTCAGGATAAACTCCATCCGGAAGAAGTCTTATAAACTTCTCATCCTTGTAATACTTCTCATAAGCAGCCCTGATATCAGCTGCATCCGGAAGGCTTCCATCTGCTTTCTTTACAAGTGACGCATACTCAGTAGCCAGGATGCCTCTGTTCATGGGAATAAGATGAGGTGTGAAATTGATGGTGATATCAGCATCTGCAGCATATCCAAGCTGCTCCTCAATCTCCGGTGTATGTCTGTGATTTGCTACGCCGTATGGCTTTACGCTCTCGTTAACTTCACAGAACAGGTTAGCTGTTTTAGCCCCTCTTCCTGCACCGGATGTGCCGCTGAGAGCATCAACAATAAGTGTATTTGGATCTATGAGCTTCTCCTTTACAAGAGGATAAGCCGTTAAAATCGAGCAGGTAGTATAGCATCCGGGATTTGCGACTATACGTGCATTTTTTATCTCATTTCTGTTTATCTCACAAAGCCCGTAAACTGCTTCCTTAATATATTGTGGTGATTTATGTTCTATTCCATACCATTTTTCATATATCTCTACATTCTTAAGTCTGAAGTCCGCTGAGAGATCTATGATCTTAACCTTCTTTAAAATGTCTTCATTGACAAGTCCCGCACACAGGCCCTGAGGCGTTGCTGTAAAAATGACGTCTACCTTGTCTGCAAGTTCGTCCATATTATCATCAAGGCATTTCGCATCTACTATATTAAAGAAGTTTCCATATACAGAACTGAATCTCTCGTCAATATAGCTTCTGGAGCCGTACCATACTATCTCTGCTTCGGGATGACCATATATCAGCCTCGCGATCTCTGCCCCCGCATATCCTGTTGCACCAATTATCCCTACCTTAATCATAACTTCGCCTTTCTTTATGCCTTTCTTTATATAGTAAAAACATCTCGTTTTTGCATATTATTACGAACAAATTCGTTCTTGCATATTATTACGAACAAATTGCGTCAAAGAAAACGTAAAACCGTCAGTTTCCATCGCATCTACAATTATAAGCTTTGTTATTCAGTATAATCAAGGAAACACTTTTATGCAAGCATTATTTATATTTATGCATTAAAATATGCATTTTATAAATTTTTATGCATAAAGTGCTTGCATTTTAATCATTGAAGTTGTATAGTCACTTTTGTAAAACATACTCATTGATCATTTCATTAAATGAACTATACATTTTAAGGAGGAAGTTATGGCTAAAGAAAAGGTAATACTTGCATATTCGGGTGGATTGGATACAACAGCGATCATCCCGTGGCTCAAGGAGAATTTTGATTACGAAGTTGTTTGTGTCTGCATCGACTGCGGACAGGAAGAAGAACTGGACGGACTTGAAGAGAGAGCTACAAGCTGCGGTGCTTCCAAGCTTTATATATTGGATGTAATAGACGAGTTCTGTGATGAGTACGTTGTTCCCTGCGTTCAGGCTCATGCCGTATACGAGAACAAGTATCTCCTTGGAACATCCATGGCTCGTCCCCTTATTGCCAAGAAGCTGGTTGAGATTGCAAGAAAAGAAGGCGCTGTTGCTATCTGCCACGGTGCTACCGGAAAGGGTAATGACCAGATCCGTTTCGAACTTGGAATCAAAGCACTTGCTCCTGATATCAAGATAATCGCTGCATGGAGAAATGATAAGTGGACAATGGATTCACGTGAGTCAGAGATTGAATACTGCAAGCAGCATGGAATCAATCTTCCTTTCTCTGCAGACAGCAGCTACAGCCGTGACCGCAACCTCTGGCACATCTCTCACGAGGGTCTTGAGCTTGAGGATCCCGGACAGGCTCCCAATTATAAGCATCTCCTTGTACTCGGATGCACTCCTGAGGATGCTCCCGATACAGCTACAGAGGTCACCATGACCTTCGAGGGCGGCGTTCCCAAGTCAGTTAACGGAAAAGAAATGAAGGTTTCTGATATCATCCGCACACTTAACAAGCTTGGCGGTGAAAATGGAATCGGTATAGTAGATATAGTAGAAAACCGTGTTGTAGGTATGAAGTCACGCGGAGTATACGAGACTCCCGGCGGAACAATCCTCTACGAAGCTCATCAGCAGCTTGAAGAGCTCATCCTCGACCGCGACACCTACACAATGAAGAAGGATATGGGGAACAAGTTTGCAGATCTTGTTTACGAAGGAAAATGGTTCACTCCTCTTCGTGAAGCTGAGCAGGCTTTCATCCAGTCAACTCAGAAGTATGTAACAGGTGAAGTAAAGTTCAAGCTCTACAAGGGTAACATCATTAAGGCCGGCACAACATCACCCTACTCACTCTACAACGAGTCAATTGCTTCCTTTAAGACCGGTGACCTCTATGATCACCACGATGCAGAGGGCTTCATAAACCTCTTTGGTCTTGCTTCAAAGGTTCGCGCCATGAAGATGCAGGAAGTAGAAGGCAAAAATAAATAAAAACAGGATGCATTGGAACCGGGCATAAAGAAGGGGCTGTGAAAAAATGAGAATCATTTTTTCACAGCCCCTTAATATTTTTACTCTTTTTTCTTAGCTGCAAGACGCCTTCTTATCTCCTTGATATTGCCCCTGTATGAGAAAGCAACCTTTATCTTCCTGTCATTATCCATCAAAACCCATCCAAAGCCTTCATTCTTAATGTGATTGACGTTTATCATGGCATTTTGTGATATGGGACAGATTGAAGAAAAAATCTCACACTGCTCATATAAATTGTAGATGTCGGTTATGATATCCAGACTTCTGCCCTCTGTGAAATATACAGTAAGCTGATGTTCTCCGATCATCTCCGCACTGATAAAATCATTCTCTGTAGCGTAGATGGTCTCCTTCTCACCGCGAAGCTCCAGAGTAGGAACAGGGTCACCCAGCCTCTCCTCACATTCAGCCAGGATTGCTTCCAGGTCCTTAACCCTTATGGCCTTCTCTATGAATAAAAGCTTATCATCAAGTCCGGCTTCCTTGGCAAGCACTTTATAATCGTGTTTTCCCGAGCACATGACCACGTTCTTAATTCCACCCGCTTCAAACAGGAGCTCTGCAACATCCATTCCATTCCTGAAATGACTGTCCTCCGACTCCGGTTCTGCCATGTCTACAAAAATAATGTCATAGAGCTGAGGAAACCGCATAAGAGCCTCTATATTCCCATAAAGATCTATGTAGAAGTGCTCTTTTCCTTCCTTCTGATATCTGTCAGACTGCCTTCTTAAAAGGCGCTCCATCTGCTTTCTGTCAGCAATATTATCATCAAAAACCGCTATATGCATCTTCCCTTAAAACCCCAAATTCCTGTTAGTCATAGGAACACATTAAAATATTATCTAAAAAGAACCTCTATAGGCGAAAGCTTGATAGCTACAACTATGCCTACCTGCAGCAGCAATATCACAGGCATTCCCACAACAAAGTACCAGTGCTTGGTCTTATGTCTGAAAATATACATTCCCAGAATGCTGCCAATACTGCCTCCCATTAAAGCCAAAATAAAAAGGATTGATTCCGGTGTTCTGAACGCATTCCTTTTGGCCTTCCTCTTGTCACTTCCCATAACAAGAAAACTTATTAAATTTATTATCCCCAGATAACACAAAATAAATTCCAACGAGTTCATGAAGAATATTCTAACTTATAAAAACGCGACGTGCAAGAAATAACTTCTTGCACGCCAAAAGTGACATTGCCGGTATTAGAAAACAAACGCTCTCATACAATCACCGCGCCGGAGAAACAAATGGGTTCCGGCATAGCGTGAGTTCTGCAGGGCAGCATATGTTTATGCAAACTTTCCCTGTTTTAATGTTCAGCCGAGCGCAGGCGAAAGTGGCTCGCAGGGGTTTGGTATGTGGAGAGTAGTTTTTATTAATACCCTATTCCGTACAAAAGTCTTGCAAGTTCTGAATCTTTATCAAGAATAACGGTCTTCTCTCCGCCGCTAAAGGATTGTTTCATAGCTTCAAGTGAACGCATGAAGTTATAAAACTCTGCTTTTTCAGGTGTATTGTAGGCTGAGGATAAGGTTTTCATATATTCTGCTTCACCTTCACCCTGAAGTGTAGCTGCCTGTTTTTCTGCATCAGCCTTTAAAATGGCAACGGATTTATCTGTCTCATTTTTAATCTTCTGCGCTTCTGCCTTACCTTCTGCCTGGTAAGATGCAGCGATATTGTTTCTCTCTGAAGTCATACGTTCATATACAGCAGTCCTGTTATCATCAGGAAGGTCCAAAGCCTTGATTTCAGCTGTTACAATTTTCACACCGTAACCTGCCATATCTGAGTTTGCATCCTCAGTGATGATCTTTGTAAGAGCCTCTCCTCTTGCCTCAATAACTTCATCCTGAGACATTGAGGAAATAGCTGTTTTTGTAGCATTATAAACTGCTGCCTCAATTCGCTCCTGTGCCCTTGCATCCAGCGCATTAAGTGTCTGTATATATTTGATGGGATCTGTGACACTCCAGAGTACATAGGTATCTGTTATCATGGACTTTTTATCCTTGGTGATAACGTCTGAAGCAGGTATGTCGTAGAGCTTGGTCTCAGCACCGATCACCTGAGTGTTCTGTACAAAAGGTGTGATGAATTTAAGTCCCGGCTCAGATTCAACCTTTACGATTTTTCCAAACTGCCTTACGGCTACATACTCTTTCTGATGAACTGTATAAAAACAGTTATTTAAAATAAATAGCACTATAAAGAACAGTATAATACCTGTTGTTCCGAATATTTTCTTTTTCATAGTTTATCAGTCCTCCGCATTATCCGCTTCGCTTTGAGTATCGCTTACTGCACTGCTATCTTCCGCATTATTAGCTGCCGCTGCTGCTCCTATTGCGGAATCGTAGCTTCCAAAGCTTTCAATAGGCATAATCTCCTGTGTCTTACCGTCAGTAATTATAAGCTTTGTTCCGGGTAAAACATTTTCAATCGACTCATAGAACATTCTCTGCTTGGTAATAAGAGGATATTTGCTGTACTCCTCGTACATGCTGTTAAACCTTGCAACTTCACCCTCTGCCTCAGCTATTCTTGCAGCCTTATCCGCTTCTGCATTCTGGATAATTCTGTCTGCTTCAGCCTCTGCGGCAGGAACCTGCTCGCTCTGATATTTCTTAGCGTTATTCACTGCTGTTTCTTTTCCCTGCTTTGCAGTTTCTACAGCCTTAAAGGCCTTCTTGATCTCATCCGTCGGGGGCTCTGCATCCTGTACGGATACGTTAACTGCAACAATTCCAATCTCTTCTTTCTGGAGCTTAGCCTGAAGTTTTTCCTTTACCTCAGCCTGGATCTGTCCCTTAGCGGTGGTAATTACCTCATCAACGGGATAATTGATAACCGTGGATCTTATGCAGGCAAGAGCGATATTCTTCATAATCTGCTCCGGATCTCCTGTATTATAGTAGTATGCAACCGGATCACTTACCTTGTATTCAAGATAAAAATCGATATCAACAAAGTTGAAATCAGAAGTGATCATAATTCCTTCGTCATCTACGGTAACGTTCTGTCCATCATTATCAAGGACATATCCTATTCCGATTCCATGTGTTGTCATGTCTACCTTGTGTACAGCCTGTATAAAAGGAATTTTAAAATACAGTCCTGCAGAATTGGTCGCAACCACCTTTCCAAACTGTGTTACTATAGCCTGCTCCTGCTCGCTCACATTATAAAATGAGCCAAAAACGATAGCTGCCACAAATATCCCCACAATAATAGTCAAAGCTATTCGTCCCGCATTTCCGGCTTTTTCTTTTAGTTTCCCTGCCATAATGCTTTTTTCCTCCTAAATATATTTAAATAATAAAATTGGTTTCTTCATCAAAAATGATACCATATTCACATGCATTTTTTATTGACATTTTTGCAAGAAAAATCAGCCCAATTCACCCTATTTGGCGAAAGTTTTCGGGCTGATCATCATTCTCAAAAAGTCTGTATATTCCTGCTTGATACTATTTGCTTTTTCAGTATAAAAAAGCTCACAGATATTTGATTTCAAGCTCATTGCCTCTGGCTGTGACGTTAGCCTCTGCTCCCATAACAACAGGAATCATCGGATCTATATGTCCAACATCAGCATCCATTATTATCGGGGCGCCAAGCTCTCCAACTACGTCCGTTACCGCATTGTAATGGTCTGCTCCCATCATCTCTTTGTTAAAGGCAGTAAGCGGTCTTCCTATAACAAATCCCTTAGCATTATCAAACCAGCCCGCCTCTCTCATATTCCAGATAGCTCTTCTGTAGCTCATAGGAGTAAGGTCGCAGGCTTCAAGCACCCATATTATGTCCTTATACTTTTTATTGAATTCCTTCATGTTGTCAAAACGTGTTCCCACAAGGTTAGCAAGAACATCTACGCAGCCGCCAAGAAGAATTCCACTCATCTGAATTTCAGTATTGGCATCTGCCTTAACAGCTCTACCGCTTTCGCAGATAAAGCTTGTAAGAACTTTTTCTGAATTGTACTCATAGGGCACATCAAAATTATACGTAGAATAATCTACAGGCTCTTCCTGCTTTTCTGAATTTTCTTCCTGTTTTGTGAAGGGATTTACAAATTGCCCATACCCTGAAAATTCTGTCTTTGTTCCTTCAAGGAGAGATACGGCATCCTCCTCCGGAAGCTCCCATTTTTTTGCAAATCCTGATATACATGGGCCATAAATACCCTGGACACCTGCTATGGTAACAAGAGGAAAAATAAAATTGGTATTGTCAGAATATCCAAGATACCACTTCGGCTTAGCAGATTTAAGGCTCTCAAAATCAACATTGGTGATTGTCTCATTCATGAGCTCACCACCACCTGCTGATATAATTGCATCCACGTCACTTCTCTTATAAAAATCCATAAGCTCCGCAGCTGCAACCTTGGGATCGGTATTTATGCCTATTCCGTCATTTTTAAACAGCGTTTCCCCTTCAATTATCTTGTAGTCTCTCTCCTCCAGCTTCTTTTTTGCCAAAAAATACATCGAACGATATGGTTCGCTTGAAGGCCCAAAGGATGGCGCAGTAATCCCTATGCTGCATCCGGGCTTAATATAATCCGGTCTTTTTATCATACTCTCCTCCGATCTCTTGCTGATATATCGGATAATCATATCAGAAACTCACGCAATTATGCAATTAAATTTCCTCATATTCTACATTTATACCGCTCAAAAAACGCTTCATATAATCATCCCAGATTTTTTCATAGGACTTATCAAGAGTAAATCCCGACAGGGCAACTCCAGTTGTTATGATTATATGCCCCTCTGAAAATCTGATTATAAAAACAAGCGATGATACAACACCTGAGAGCTCCGCTCCGAGAAGCTGTTCTTTCTTATCCGGGGTAAGACACAGAATAAATTTAAAAGATACAGGTGTGCGCTTACCCTTTATCAGCTCATAGCAAACGGGTCTTAAGCTCTTCCAGGTCGAAAGATCATATTCTGATTTGTCCGATTCATCCTCCCCGAAAAAATCCTCATTTACATGACCATCTATCATGTAAGTATTGGCAATTTTTAGCTCGGCACTGTCCATCAAAAAGCCGTCAAAGCTCTCCGATGCCAAAAGCGTCGACATAAACTGCCTGGTATTTTTTATCTGTAAAGCTATCATTAAAAGTCCTTCTTCTAGTAGTTATTCATTGGCCAAAATATCCGGTCATTTTATTTTTTCGCCGCAAATATACATTTCACAAGGGCTGTTATTACTAAAGCCCTCATGCTCCGCAGCAAGCAGGTCGTCTTCAAACACCAAAAAGTCAGCATCCTTACCTACCTCAATTGATCCTTTTGACTCGTCAATTCCAAGCTGCTTAGCACCGTTAATTGTATATCCAAGCATCATTTCCTCAATATCCATCTTCTCTTTTTCAGGAGGAAATGCCTCAGCGGTTATGGCAAAATCATATGCCCTTGTATTTTCCGTGATACAGCGCGTCATTCCTACTTCCATGCCAAGGAAGGGATTCCAGTTATAGCCAAAGTAGACCTCGTCACTTGAGAAGGTAACCGTAGCTCCGGTATCCCATAGCGTCTTGCATCGATACATTGAATGTGCACGTTTATCGCCCAGCAGATACTGCCATGTCAAAAGCGGTGTGCCTCCTATATTGCCCGCATGCCACCACGGCGTAAAATCAGCGAAAACTCCAAGCTTTGCAAACCTGTCAAGATCGGCATCATCCTGTATCTCCAGATGAGCACAGGTGACCTTTACATGGAAGTTATCCCCCAGTTCCTTCTTAGCAAGCTCAACGCCGTCAAGGATAATGCGCGAAGCACGCTCCCCGACTGTATGTACATGGAGATCCAGCCCCTCCTCGTTAAGAAGTTTTAAAATCTCTGCAATGTCTTCTTTTTCAAAGGTTGTGGCACCAACCGCACCTGTGTCCTCGTAAGGCGTAACCAATGCTGCAGTTTGAATTTTCAAAGTGCCATCCATAAAGATTTTAAGTGTATGAACCTTAAAATGCTCAGAATTGTACTCGCGTCTGAAGCGCTTGGTCTCCTCTATTGCTTTTCTCATGTTCTCAGGCCTTGTAAGAACATAGCAGCCGTCAACATAAACAGGAAGCTTGCCCTGCTTATCCAGATTGCGAAGACATTCATAAACTCGCTCATGAAGTTCTTCATGTTCAGGGAAACCGGCATCAAAGACGCAGCTCACACCATAATCCAAAGAATCTCCAATCCAATGCATAACTGCGGCTTCTATCTGTTCGTCAGACAGCACCTTCAGATGATCGAAGATTATGCGCCAGCTGGCAAATTCATAGATATTTCCTGTCACATGTCCGTCTTTTCGCACATAATAACTATGTCCCGGTATTATATCCGGTGTATCGTCTGTGATTTTGTGTTTCTCAAGGATCTTGGAATTCACCCATATACTGTGCGCCTCTAATTCCACGATCAAAATCTCACTATCGGCGCAAATGGCATCCAATTCCTCCTTTACAATATTCTCATCACCTAAGCAGTCTCGCTCCAATTGGAATCTATAGCGCTCCTGACCTGGATTTTCCTTAATGTATCCCTCAATAAAGTCCAGAACTTCTTTCTTATTTTCACCCTCAGCATAGACTCCCGTATCTGTAAACGCCACTCCAACACCTATACTTATATGAACATGGCTGTCAATTATGTCCGGCATAACAAATTTTCCGCCATAATCCGTGACTTCTCCTTCGTAAGCTGCAAGGCCGTCCTCGCCTCCAACATAAACAAATTTACCGTCTTTTACAGCAAAAGCCGTCGCTTTGGGACATCTTTTATCAGCTGTGAAAATCCTAGCATTTTTAACTATTTTATCCACCCTCATATTACCTTTCCTTTAAACATAAAGCGTTTTTCACTATTTTTTGTTGTTAGCATCAGATATAGTAATATTTTCTCTATTTGTCTAAAGAATTGTTCACTTAAAATATATTGTAACATCTATGATAGGTTCTTGCCATTCACATATTGTTTACCCACCTTGCTTTTCATGCTATTATATGTGGTATAAAAAACTACTTGGATTCGCAGACTTTTTTATCTATATATGTTCTGCGGCCAAACAGGAGAAAGAGTCGTAATATGAGTTATAAAATTGTTGTTGACAGTTGTACGGATTTGCCGGCAGAGTATCATACCGACAAACGTTTTGAGATCATTCCGCTGATCCTTCAGGTAGGCGACTATACCGTTCTTGATGATGAGAACTTTGACCAGCTTGACTATATAAAGAGAGTGGCCGAGTGTGAGACCTGTGCAAAATCGGCATGTCCTTCACCCGACAGATATAAGAGAGCATACGAATGTGATGCTGATGATGTATATGTAGTAACTCTCTCTTCCAAGCTCAGCGGAAGCTATAACAGCGCTATTCTTGCAAGAGATATTTATCACGAAGATATCGGTGAAAAGAACATCCACGTTTTTGATTCATTATCCGCATGCTGCGGTCAGACCAACGTAGCCTTCAAGATAATGGAATACGCAGAAGCCGGACTCCCCTTTGAAGAGGTTGTGAAAAAGGTTGAAGAATACCGCGATGGTATGGACACATACTTCGTTCTTGATTCTCTTGACACTCTTCGCAAAAACGGAAGACTTACCGGAATGAAAGCTATTGTTGCTTCCACACTTAATATTAAGCCTGTCTGCTACGCTATTGAAGGCGAAATAGCCCAGTATAGTCAGGGCGTCGGCATGAGAAAGGCTCTCATAAAAATGGTGGATCTCGTTGCCAAGCGAATTGAAAATCCTGAAGAAAAAACTGTCATGATCACACACATCAACTGCTATGAGCGTGCTGAAGTTGTAATGAACATGATCCTGTCCAAGGTGAATTTTAAAAATTCCCTTATAGTTGATGGTGCAGGCGTTGCAACCACCTACGCAGGAGACGGCGGCATCGTCGTCACTTGCTAACCACCCCCATTCACTTAATTAATAAAAGGGGCTGTGAAATAATCAGTCCATGAAAAAAAGAGAAGTAATAGCTGGAAACAGCCAATTACTTCTCTTTTTTCATGGTAAAATATTACCATGATCAAACAAACCAATTCTTGTCTTACTCTAAATCAGGGCGTTTTGCCAATGTTTATTTCCGATTTTGTGGGACATCTATTGCCTGATGTAAAATTTAATTTTGCGTCATAAGTTTTTTCTTCTTTTGATCCTAATTAATTATATAATTGAAAGGTCAGGCAAATGCTGAAATTAAGGGTTTATAGTAACTGATGAGTCTAAGTCAGATAAGTTTTACGGGAGGTATGGTATTAGTATGAATACTAAGGATTGTATTGAAAAAAGAAGCTCTACCAGAAGCTTCACAGAAGAAAAGCTCTCAAAAGAGCAGATTGACGCGATCATAGATGCAGGTCTTTTTGCTCCCACAGGACAGAACAAAAAGGAAATATTCTTTACTGTAGTTGACGGGCAAAACGAGATTCTCTCTGAGATTGAAGAAGAAAAGCATCGAATGAGGGGCGAAGGAGCTCAGGCACATAATTTCTATTATGAAGCACCTACAGTAATTTTCCTGAGTGCAGAAGAAGATTTCAAATGGAGCAAAGTAGACGCTGGAATAGCTGTTGAAAACATGGCTCTTATTGCAGAGGATCTGGGCATCGGAAGTCTTATCATCGGTTCCATATATGATGCTCTCCATGGCGAAAAGAGGGATTACTTCATGGAAAAATTGCAGATTCCGCAAGGAAAAGATTTCCAGATAGCAATTGCCCTTGGGTTCAAGGCCACCACTAAGGCTCCTCATGATTTTAACAAAGATGAACAGGTGAAATATTTGTAATAGTTTTATGGAGGTATTAACGGTGTATCAGGCAGCTACAGACAGATATGACAAAATGAGCTACAGAAGATGCGGAAAAAGCGGTCTTCTTCTTCCCAAGGTTTCACTTGGACTATGGCATAATTTCGGCGATACCGGTGTCTATGCCAATATGGTGAAAATGTGCCAGACCGCCTTTGATAACGGGATCACACACTTTGATCTGGCAAACAACTACGGCCCCGCTCCGGGAAGCGCAGAGTTAAACTTTGGCAAGATAATGAAGGACAATTTCCTTCCTTACAGAGATGAACTTATAATCTCAACCAAAGCAGGTTACGACATGTGGGAAGGCCCTTACGGCAACTGGGGAAGCAGAAAATATCTTCTCGCAAGTCTCGACCAGTCACTAAAAAGAATGGGACTTGAATATGTGGATATCTTCTATCACCACCGTATGGATCCCGAGACTCCACTTGAAGAGACCATGGGCGCTCTTGCAACAGCAGTAAATAGCGGCAAGGCACTTTACGTCGGATTATCCAACTACGACGGCGAAACACTTGAAAAGGCAACGAAGATTCTTGATGAACTCCACGTTCCTTTTGTCATTAACCAGAACAGATACAATATCTTCGACAGAACGATCGAGAAGAACGGATTAAAAGACACAGCTAAAAAGCTGTCAAAAGGCGTTATCTGCTTCTCTCCTCTTGAACAGGGCGTTTTGACTGAAAGATATTTTAACGGTATCCCTGAAGACAGCCGCGTAAAAACTGACGGAAGATTCCTTAATGAGAACAGCGAAGCTCTCAAAAAAGTAGAAAAAGTAAAAGCATTAAATGAAATCGCAAGATCAAGAAACCAGTCAATTGCACAGATGGCACTTGCGTGGGTATTAAAGGATGATGTGATCACCTCAGTAATAATCGGTGCTTCCAAGCCTGAACAGATCCTGGACAACGTCATTGCCGCAAAAAACACTTCATTTACTGAAGATGAATTAAATAAAATTGACGATATCTGCAGATCTTGATCAAATTGGTATATAAAACGAGTGCATGTTGTTTTAGTGAACATGCACTCGTTTTTCTTTTGCTTACTTATTTCTTATTTTTTCTTCTTCATAATGAAAGCACACACGCCTGCAAGGATCGCAGCACCTGCCGCAATGCAGAGGGCCAGACCTTTTTTACTGATATTTCCCGTTACAGCACTTCCATCTGCCTTTACCAGAATAGCTGATGATACCGGTGAAAGCTTAATTGTTCCTGATACTGTTTTTGATGAATTATCACTATCAATGCATATCTTCCAGTTTCCTTCAGGAAGATCTACTGTAGTTTCTTCCATATTTGGATTATAGGCAAGGAAGATTCCTTCAGCGCTTTCTCCTTCAACTCCTTTGTCGGAGTTATCAAGATGAAATGCTATTACGTTAGCATCAAGTCCTTCTATTGGTGTTACTCTGTTTGTCACTTCCTCTTCAGAATTAAGTCTTAGAAGACCATGCTCTTTTCTGAATGCGATAAGCTGCTTATAATACTCAAGATTTGCCTGATACTTAGGATCATCAAGAGTCTCCCATTTGATGCAGTTTATCTCATCTCCTGAGCTAAAGCTGTTTGAGTCATAGCTTCCGTCTTCTTTTTCTTTGGTCCTAAGGATTTCTTCTCCTGCCTGCATGAAAGGGATTCCCTCTGCCATAAGGTAATAAGAAGCTGCAAGATTGCTCATCCTGATCCTTGTATCTTCGTCCAGATCCTGTCTGGCTGTAGCTATTCTGTCAAAGAGTGTGTTATTGTCATGACAGGATGCATACTGAACAATCTGGGTGGGATCCTTGCTCCAGCTCTCCTTAGCCATAAAGGATGCCTGCAGCTGTCTCTCTTTTCCTTTTGAACCTGACACCCAGCCTGTTTCAGCTGTGTTAAACACGCTTCCCTTAAGGCCGTCGCGGATATTGTCATTAAAATATGCAAATCCCGGTGTCTTAGCCGATGACTGCTGAGTTGCAAGTGTCACATTTTCCTTGGTCAGGTCTGTGTTCATACTCCAGCCCTCACCGTAAAAAATAACATCCGGGTGAGTCTTGTGTACTTCAGTCACTATTTCATTAATGGTGTCCACATCAAGAAGGCCCACAAGGTCAAATCTAAATCCGTCAATGTGGTACTCATCTGCCCAGTAGCAAACAGAGTCCACAATATATTTTCTTACCATTGAGCGCTCTGAAGCGGTATCATTGCCGCATCCTGAACCGTTTGAATAACTTCCGTCAGCATTGATCCTTGAAAAATAACCGGGAACAAGTCTGTTTATACAGAAATCCTTGCCGCTGTAAACATGGTTGTATACAACGTCCATTACAACTGAGAGTCCATTGTCGTGGAAAGCTTTTACCATCTGCTTTGCCTCAGATACTCTGACCTGTCCGTTATAAGGATCTGTTGAATATGAGCCTTCCGGAACGTTGTAGTTTACAGAATCGTAGCCCCAGTTAAACTGCTCAGAAGTAGGTGAATTCTCATCAACAGAGCCAAAGTCATAGAAAGGAAGAAGATGTACGTGGGTAACACCAAGATCCTTAATGTAATCCATTCCTGTAGCATTTCCGCCCTCTGTCTTTGTTCCTGTATGAGTAAAAGCGGTATATTTTCCGGCATCAGCGATATTCCCTGCTTCCGATACAGAGAAATCTCTTACGTGAAGTTCATATATAACAGCATCATTGATAGGCTCATTTGCATGAGGATTAACAGCACTATCCCATCCTTCAGGATTGGTTGAAGCCAGATCAATAACCATCGCTCTCTTACCGTTTACGCCTGTAGTTCTCGCATAGGGATCGCAGGCTTCAATATTCAGGCCATCGATTATTGCAGTGTATGTGTAGTAAGTTCCTGCCATATCGCCATCGGCAACAGCTATCCAGGTACCATTTTCATCTGCTGTCATCGGAATCTTCTCGATCAGGTCATCTTCCCAATCCTTACCTGATTCATAGAGATTTAAGTTTACCTCTTCTGCAGTGGGTGCCCACACTCGAAAAGTTGTCTTTTCTTTGGTATAGGCAGCTCCGAGGTCATCTCCTGTGTAAGTATATTTATCTTCAAATTCATCTGTTGAGTAAATGATCGGCATATTTATTGCGTATTCCTGATCCTCAAAGCCAAGTCTGTAATTTCTGAAAGGATCAAGCTCTCCTTCAATAGTAAGATCGTAGTAGTACTCTGTATCGGATTCTTTCTTAGAAAGTGATACCCCTGTAACTTCCACGTCGCCTTGTCTTCCTGTCACATAGAAGGATTTTTCCTGCTCTGTGTCAAGCTCTCCGGTAAACAGAACCGTAACTGTATTTGCCCCGTCATAGGCTGCATTTTTCAACTTTGTACCTGTCACAACATCATCTCCATATTCTTTTTCTTCACCTTCTACGCCAGATTCCACATAGACATCCACGGTTCCCGAAACAACCTCCGATACGTCGATGAACTGGTCCATATCAACATCCTTGGTCCAATCCTCTGTACGTATGATGTATCCGATTTTGGTAACTCCTGCAGGTACCGGAATCGTGGCAACCATCTCTCCGCCATCTTCTTCGAACGGATATCCTGCTCCTTCCCCGCCATCAGACCAGCTCCACACATCCCATGGCTCATAGTCACCATCTTCTCTGTGATAGTGGAGCCTTATAGTAACCCCCTCATCAGCCCTTACTATCTGTACCCCTAAGTCAGATAAAAACATCGTAAGGACCAGAACCGCTGACATGAAAAATGTCAGGATCCGTTTAAACTTTTCCCCTTGTTTCACTCTAAAACCTCCCTTGCAAAAATACTAGTTGGAAAACGTTTTCCTATATGAGTTTATCACACCTTCAGGTTCTAGTAAATATATAGATTCCTGTTTGATGAACAGGGCAACGCCATCTTACAGGACTTTTAGTTACTTCATAAATGACTTGAGGTTCTTTTAGTTTCTATAGGTTACAACTTATATAAATATCACAATAAAAAGATGCGTCTCCAAGAAGCGGCCTAAACATAAAAAGCTTGTAGTTCTTGGGGAAAGGGGTATTATACACTTTTTTCCATAAAAGGAATAGTCCCGCATAAAAAATAGCAATAAAAGGGAATAAAAATTTTTAAGCACTGTATTTTTTCAGGATTTTTATAAGATCATCATAAGAAGTTTTAATCCGCTGATAGAGCTCCTCTGCACCCTCCAATGAACCTGCCCGGAGAATTTCTGTAAGCTCCAGGACATCCGGTCTCATTCCATTCAGGGCAAGATTCCCCGTAACTCCTTTTAGAGAATGACATCCCGCAAAGGCTTCGTTAGCATCCTTTTCTTTAAGACCATATGTTAAAGCCGAAAAGCTTTTGTCCTTCAAAAACTTAAACATAAAGGTTTCAACAAGATCTTCGTTTCCCATGAACCTGTCCTTGACATCATCCCAGTTTACTCCCCAATCTATAAGCTCCTGCTTCATCTGTTCATTCATTGCAGCCTCCTTATGGAAAAACGGAACTACCAACACGGCATTCATGTACACTTATTTTAACAATAACTCCGGCTTAAAAATATTATATTTCAATAAAGAATTAATAAAAAAGAAGTTTGGTTATGTTAACAAACTTCTTTAAAAAATCAAATAAATTTCATATGTTCATGACTTCTTGAAAGCAAAGATGAAAAAGCGTTCAAAATCTATGAATTACTCACTCATACCTGCAAGCTTCTCAGCCTGACTGGCTGTTGTAAGTGCGTCTATAAGCTCCTCCAGATCGCCATCCATTATGGAATCAATCTTGTAGAGTGTAAGGTTAATGCGGTGATCCGTTACTCTTCCCTGATGGAAATTGTAAGTTCTTATTTTTTCCGATCTGTCACCGGTTCCGACCTGACTCTTTCTAAGTGAAGCCTCCGCATCATGAGCCTTCTGTCGCTCGAGATCAAACAACTTGGCGCGAAGAACCTTAAGAGCCTTGGCTTTATTTTTTATCTGGCTCTTTTCATCCTGACAGGAGATAACGATTCCTGTGGGAATATGTGTCAGTCTGACAGCTGAATCCGTTGTATTGACGCACTGTCCGCCATTACCTGACGCTCTGAATACGTCAAATTTGCAGTCATTCATGTCTATGTTTACTTCAACATCCTCTACCTCAGGCATGATTGCAACAGTAATCGTGGATGTGTGAATTCTTCCACCCGACTCCGTTACAGGAATTCTCTGTACGCGATGTACTCCGCTCTCGAATTTAAGTCTTGAATACGCACCTGTTCCTGAGAGCATAAAATTGACTGACTTCATGCCGCCAATCCCTGTATCTTCAACGCTCATGGTTTCTATCTTCCAACCATGTCTGTCGGCATATCTGGTGTAAACCCTGTACATATCAGCAGCAAAAAGCGCTGCCTCATCACCGCCTGCGCCCGCACGTATCTCTACTATTACGTTCTTATCATCATTGGGGTCCTTGGGAATCATGAGCACCTTAAGTCTCTGCTCTATCTCAGGAAGCTCATTTTTTGCCTCTGAGAGCTCTTCCCTTAGCATCTCCTTCATATCTTCATCTGACTCAGCTGACAAAAGCTCTTCACTGTCAGCAATTGTCTCTTTGCACTTTTTATATCTGTTATATTCCTCGAGGATAGGCAATAGATCACTCTGCTCCTTCATAAGTGCCCTGAACCTGTTCTGGTCAGATGCAACACCGGGTTCCCCCAGTTCCATTGTTATATCCTCGTATCTGCGAACCATATCATCTAATCTGCTAAACATAATTACCTCATTTCCATATAGCTGTTCTCTTATCATTTTCTTAGAAAAAGGTTATGCATAGCTAATAGAAACATCCGCTGACTACTCTGTCATTACCTCCAAGGTCCTTTATGACCTGAACATCCTTATAACCGTTCTGCTCCATAAGTTCCTTTACGGCACTACCCTGGTCATAGCCTATCTCAAGAAGCAGATATCCGCTCTTGTACAAAAATTCCTTTGCTCCCGGAATTATTCTCTTATAAAAAAGGAGTCCATCCTCACTGCCATCAAGAGCCATATAAGGCTCATAGGTCTTAACCTCCGGTTCGAGTGTATCTATGACACTTGTGGGAATATAGGGCGGATTGGACACAATGATGTCAAATTTATCACCCTTTGCCATGCCAAGAGATTCCTGCGCTGTAGAAAGCTCCATATCATCGGGAAAAATGTCGGCTTTCACCGCCCTGAACCTGTCAGCGAATCCAAGTTTTTCAGCATTTTTATCCGCAATTAAAAGAGCAGCGTCAGATAAATCCGTCCCAACCGCTCTCGTCTCGTTGGTATATTTCAAAAGACTAAGCGCAATGCAGCCGGAACCTGTGCATAAGTCAAGTACACTCATGCCATCATAAATATAGCGAAGAGTCTCTTCTGCAAGCGTCTCAGTATCCTGATTAGGAATAAGGACATCACCTGTCACATTGAAATCAATCCCCATAAACTCACAGCTTCCGATGATATAAGCAACGGGAATCCTATCCATTCTCTTATCGATCATCTCTCTGTAGACTGATACCTTGTCCTCATCAACCTCCATATCTCCGTGAGATAGAAGGGTATTGTGGTCCGTTCCACAAGCATGCTCAAGAAGAAGTCTGGCATCCAAGGAGGCTTCTGCAATATTTACACTATGAAGTTTTTCCTCCCCCTCTTTAAATAATGATGCGTACTCCATCTTTTTTATTCCTCTTAAATATTCTTCACTGAGCTATTTCTTCCTCATTTTCAAATTTATATCCAAATGAGTCAGATAAAAATTCTTTCCAGTCAAAAACAGCCTCAACTGACTTAATTCCAACCTCTATCATCTCATCATCAGGCTCCTTGGTTGTAAGCATCTGAAGGCACAATCCGGGAGCTGAAAGAATCTTGATGAATATGTTATTGCTTCGTCCTGCAAGTCTGATAATCTCATAGGAGATACCTGCTATAACAGGTATGAGCACTATTCTCAAAAGTATTCTAAGAGGAATAGACTCAACTCTTATAAAGAAAAACAGCACAATGCTCACAAACATTACAAACAAAAGAAAGCTGCTGCCGCACCTCTTATGGAGTCTGGTGCTGGCCTTGACATTTTCAAGTGTAAGAGGCTTACCTCTCTCAAGACAGTTTATACATTTGTGCTCCGCACCATGGTATCTGAAAAGTCGTCTTATATCCCTCATACAGGAAATAAGAAGGATATATACTACAAAAATCAGTATTCTGAGAAGGCCTTCAAGCAAAACCATTAACGAATTATTCCTGATATATTCTGAAAAAAGAGAACTCAGATAATACGGAAGAACCATAAATATACCAATAGCCATAATAAAAGCTATTACTGTAGTGATGGTACTTGCAAGCTTTTCCTTTCCTGCCTCGGCAATCGGATCCTTTGCTGAGTTTATGTCATCCTCTCCAAAAAGGGATGCAGAAAAATTGAGAGCTTTCATTCCAAGAACAAGTGAATCCCAAAATACAAATACCCCACGAATAAAGGGAAAATGTGATACGCCAAGTTTCTCAGCCTTGCCAAGATAATGGTCAACCTCAACAGCGATGTCACCGTTGTCCTTCCTTACAGCTACAGCATACATATCCTTATTGCGCATCATTACGCCTTCAAGCACTGCCTGTCCGCCAATTCCCGAATAATGATTTATCTTTTTCTTCCCCATAGTGTCTCTCCTTTCCGCGAGCTGTGCATCCCGCGGAGCGCTTATAAAAAATATAATCCTGCTCTAAAATGGAATTTCGCTTGCGAAATTCCCGCACGCGAGCGGATTGCGTAAGCAATAATTTCCTTTCCGCGAGCTGTGCATCCCGCGGAGCGCTTTTTTCAACGCAGTTGAAAAAAGAGGTTGAGGCAGTAGCCTCAACCTCTTAAACATTTCCAGTAATTAGTTGTTAGAAGTCATACCATACTTACGGTTGAACTTATCAATACGTCCGCGAGCAGCTGTAGCCTTCTGAGTTCCTGTATAGAAAGGATGGCACTTAGAACAAATTTCTACGTGGATCTCCTTCTTTGTTGAACCTACTGTAAATGTGTTACCGCAGTTGCAGGTAACTGTTGCCTGATAATATTCGGGCTGGATATCCTGTCTCATCTTCTCACCTCTTTTATATCAATGATTCTTAATATTTTTCAATATTATACTTTAGTTACTTTTACTGTTTTATCACAACAGCTTGTTCATTGTAGCATAATATAGAAACAATCGCAAGAGCATTTTTCAAAATATGATAATGCCTGATTACCTAAATATATATCAAAATCAGAACTTAAGTGTCAATGCATTTATTCCTGCATTATTATAATAATCCATGCATGACGCCAGCTTCGACACCATACGAAGTCCTATGGCTTTTTCGGGAGTCTTTTCATCAAACATGTTTATATGCTCCCTGGGGTCAAACTTTCGACAATCATCAAATACTCTGATAGTCAGTTCATCCTTGCACACGATTCTGACGCTGATCTGCCCCTGTTTTCCGCGTATTACCCCGTGTTGCAATATATTCTTGGTAACTTCTTCTATACACAAGCTCGCCCATAGTGCCTTTTTGCCTTCTACATTTCTTGCCCTGCAAAAGTTCATTACAGCCTCTGAGGTTTCAGTTACATCTGCCATATCTCCAATTGAGTATTCGGCAAACTCATCCTCTTTTCCTCCAAAATCATCCGGGAGCTTAAGCAGGTCAGATACAGACAAACTCGTCTTTTTCCTCCACACAAAAACGGAAATCACTATGATAGCAGCAACAACTAAATCACTCCAGGTATTTGCCATCCACGCAGCATTTGCGCCAAATCGTGGCACTAATAAAAATGCAAAGATACCTGTTCCGGCTGTTTCTACAAAAGTCATGATATTTACAAGATTCATCCTGCCCTGTACCTTGTAGGAATTCATCAAAAGATTGATCAAAATGTTTATCGGAAAGAACCAGAAGCCCCATATAAACATCGTTTTCCCTAAATAATAGGCATTCGTCTGTTCAGTAAAAAAGATTCCGGATAACCGGCTGCTAAAAATCATCATCAATGCCACAAGTACAAAAGTGCAGGTAATTCCGATTTGAAATGCTATTTTAAAAACATCCACAAACTCATCCCTGTCTTCTTCACCATAAGAGAGACTAAGGAGTGTTGATTCCGCATTAGTGCATCCACCGGTTACCGTACCTGCTATTCCACACATACTACCAAGTACATTTGCCACAGCTATACCATCATCCCCTACATATGAAATCATTGTGTAATTGATAAGGCTGTTTTTTACCAGCAGCCCGGCTGTAAACAAAAGAGACGGCATCCCACGCCTTGCTGCCTCAAATAACTCTTTGAAGTCAAATCGGCCCTTTTCAAAGTAAATCGTATTTGATTTATTAATAAATGCCGGTAATAATATCAGGAACGAACTAAAGCTGCTTAAAGTTGATGCCAGGCCGATTCCAAAGGTGCCAAGATTCTTAGCAAAAAGCAAATCCAGAATAATGTTTCCAAAGAACATAATCGCCGTTGAATAATAAGATCTGTTTATTTCATTGTTGAATGAGGAAAGAGCTATCAGAAAAGCACTAAGTGAAGTGAAAACTATACTTGGTGCAAACCCTACAATGTAGTCAGCCAGCATAGTTCCAGCCTCGCCTCTGGCACCAAGTATAACAGATATCGAATTTCTTAATGCAACCAGAAGGATTGAAAAAAGGATACAAAAAGCTGTAATTGTCAAAAAAACGCTTTTAAATAAAGCTCTCAGCTTCTTTTGTTCTCCTTCTCCAATATAATTCCCACACAGAATTGCTGCCCCAATGATGAGTACAAAAACAAGACCGGTTATCGGCGAAACAGGAGAAAAATACCCCACTGCTGCCAGAGCTTTTGAACCAATATAATTACTGATAACAACATTGTCGACAAATCCACATACAGATGTTGCTACCAGGACTACCATACTGACAAGAGCCAGCCTGCTATAGGATTTACGTAAGATTTTTCGCTTTGCGTTTCTGTCTGTCTTCATACGCCAGCTATACCCTCCATGGAAGTCTTACATTTGGAATAGCATCATTTAACAAGTGCTAAATCAGGTATCAATGTGAACAAAAAAGTTAAATAAATTTAATTAATAGTATACCATATAATTGGGCTTGTATTTCAAGTATATACAGCGGATATGATAGCGCCTGCCCTATAAACTGTGAAAGCTGAGAATAGTAGCATATTTTTTCACACGCCCTTTTTCCCCTCCCAAAAGCATGGTATAATATGCCGTATTTACAATTAAATATTGGAGGAAACAAGAAATGAAGAAAAAAGTTTTAGGTTTGGCTCTTGCGTTGTCATTAGCCATCACAGGGGGAACAGTTGCAGGGAATGATAGTTTAACAGTCAAAGCTGCTGTAGTTAAAAACTTTGACAGTCCTGCAACAAATATCTCAATTGCTACTGCAGAAACAATTGAGAACAATTCTTTCAAAGAAGGTTCTATCTCTAAAAAGGATGCCTATGGCGCCAGATGGTATAAGTTTACCAATCCTTATAACACTGTAGCTGTTGCAGACGTTACCTTTTCACATACCGGTGGAGATGTATGGCCCGGATATGCATTCTACAGCAAGAACGGAAAAGCGGTTGAAGGCCTTGACTATTCAGGTTATTTCACAGGTGATGGTCTTTCAATCAAGGTAGGACTTGAGGCAGGTGAAACTAAATATATCAAAGTTGATAAACCAGATTGGAATGCAGCCTGGATGATATCTCTTTCCATACAGGCAAACGACGAAGCAAATGATTTTAAGACTGCCAAAACAGTAAAATCAGGTAAGAGAATCTACGGAAAGCTCGATTATGCAGGCGATGTTGATGTATTTAAAATAAAAGCTAAAAAGTCCGGAAAAATGACCATCAAAGTCACCAATAATGATGTAGGCGAAGATCTTTTCAGCAAGTTGGATTACACTATCTACAATAAATCAAGAGTAGCTAAAGCAAGTGATACTCTTAAGAAAACAGTCACCGGCAAAAAGGCTCTCCGAGTAAAAAAGGGTCAGGTGGTTTACGTTAAAGTCAATATGCATGGTGTATTAAGACAGGACCGTCTTGGTGAATACACTATCAGCACCAAAATCAAAAAATAATCAAATATACCAAGAGCCTGTTCATATCACACATATGACAGGCTCTTAGTATTAACTATTATGTTAGGGAATTGATGTATTTTCTGATTTTATTTTTCAGTCTTTGGAGGGCATTATCGGTGGATTTTTCATCTCGTCCAAGAACTTTGGCTATCTGTGCATATCCCATTCCTGTCAGATGAAGTTCAAGTACGGATTTCTCAAAATCGCTAAGACCGCTTTCTATAAATTCCTCTATGTCTCTGGCATTTTCCTTATCTATCATCATAGCCTCAGGATTTCTGTCGTTCATATCCTCAAGAACCTGATCTAATGAAAAATCCTTATCTTCGCTGTTGCCATCCATCCTGGTATACAGAGAAATGTAGCTGTTTAGAGGTGCATGCTTTTTCCTGTTGGATGCCTGAATAGCAGTGTAGATCTGCCTTGATACGCACAAATCAGCAAAGGTTCTAAAGCTTGCATCACGCCCGGGATCATAGTCACGGACAGCCTTGAAAAGGCCGATCATCCCCTCCTGAATGAGGTCATCCTTATCCGCACCCAAAATATACATGGATGCCGCTTTAGTCCTGACCATGTCTTTGTACTTGTTCATTATGTATTCTGTCACATCGGATTCGCCCTCTCGAAGCCTTGTTATAAGCTCCTCGTCAGTCTCATCCTCGGATATCTTAGCCATATATGTCTCCAATACAATGTGAACATTTTCACACTATTAATCTCAGAGTTATATCCTCTCTGTTACCGTTTTTCATAATGTAATCAAAATCCTGCACGCTTGCTAAATATCACTTACCATATCCGCCGCGCTGTCTTACTATCTCAAAACCAAGAACTCCTGCTGCCACGGAAGCATTTAGAGAATTGATCTCACCCTTCATGGGAATAGCGGCTATCATGTCACACTTTTCACGGACAAGCTTACTTACGCCTGAACCTTCATTACCTATTACAAGTCCGATGGAGCCCTTAAGGTCAAGGTCGTACATTGTTGTTCCATCCATATCGGCACATACGAACCACATTCCTCTATCCTTAAGCTCTTCAATGGTTCTCGCCATATTTGTAACCTTCACAACAGGTGTGTAGTTAAGTGCGCCTGCGCTGGTCTTCGCAACTGTAGCAGTAAGGCCGGCTGCGCGGTTTTTAGGAATAATAACTCCGTGAGCGCCGGCTATATTGGCAGTTCTGATGATAGCACCGAGATTATGAGGGTCCTCTATGTTATCAAGAAGGAAAACAAATGGCGCTTCCCCTTTTTCCTCAGCAAGATTAAAAATATCCTCAAGCTCTGAGTAATCATAAGCTGCAGCATAAGCGATAACTCCCTGATGAGCTCCCGTCTCGGATATCTGATCAAGTCTGTCTCTGTTTACAAACTTTATCATGATGCCGGCTTTTTTGGCCTCTTTTCTGATAGTTGCTATAGGACCGTCCTGACATCCATCGAGAATAAAAAGCTTGTCTATTGTTCTGCCGCTTCTAAGAGCCTCTATTACCGCATTTCTGCCCTCTATGGTAAGAGAGCCTGCATTATCCTCATCAAATTCCTTCTCGCCGGAAAAGTCATTTCTGTCATGCTTTTTGTAATTTTCTCTATGATCTCTGTCTCTTCTGTTTTTCTTAAAATTATCCTTCATAATAATTCCTCTGGATTCCTGTTAAATAAAAACCTATTTATCAATAAATGTAATTTTTCCTGCCTCGCCGCTTCTTAGCTAACTTAAATCATATTCTTCCCTGCCCGATAGCACAGTTCAAAATGTCTCGCTATAGTTAGTCAATAACTGAAACTCCATCCTGCAAAAGTTCAAGAAGTCTTCCCATCTCGCCCTTTAGATATAAATATCCACAGAGTGCTTCAAGACCGGTAGCCTTCCTGTAATCTGTAACGCTCTGGTTTTTGGCACTGGTATAGGATTTGGCATTTCTGCCACGTTTATAGACTTCTGTCTCTTCTTCAGTGAGCTTAGGTTCAAGGTATTCTATGATTTTTGCCTGGGCTGCAGCATTTACATATCTTACCTTCATCTTATTGAGCTGCCCTGCAGGTCTGTTGGCTTCCTGAACAACGATGCTTCTAATGATAATCTCGTATACGCTGTCCCCCATAAATGCAAGAGCAAGAGGGCTGTAGCGGTTCATGGGTTCTCCGGGTACACTGAATGTTTCCCGGATAATTGCCGCAAGGTCAGGCGTACTCATATTTTCAGGCGTACATAATTCTTTTTCTTCCATAAAATCTCCGATTGATTTAAAAAGAGCATTCTTACCTTAACCGGTTTTACTCTTCAGTATTTAACTTCGAGCATCCAGGACATGTCTCACATCCACCACCTGGAGCCTGAACTGTCTGATAGGTCACATTTTTTGTGTAATAGGCGATTGGACTCTCAATGAGACAAACTGCCTGGGCTGCTATTCCCTCTCCTGCACCGGTAAATCCAAGACCCTCTTCGGTTGTAGCCTTTACACTGACCTGTTCAATATTTATGCCAAGTGCATCAGCAATATTCTGTCTCATGGTGTCAATATGAGGTCTGAGCTTTGGTGCCTGGCACAAAATTGTGGAATCAATATTTTCAATCAAAAAGCCGTTCTCTTCTAAGATTCTTCCAACCTCTGAAAGGAGCTTAAGTGAATCAGCCCCCTTATATTTGGGATCTGTATCAGGGAAATGTTTTCCTATATCGCCAAGAGCTGCTGCCCCAAGAAGGGCATCACTGATGGCATGAAGCAGTACGTCTGCATCCGAATGGCCAAGGAGCCCCTTCTCATAAGGGATTTCCACTCCGCCAAGGATAAGCTTTCTGCCCTCCACCAACCTATGTACATCATAACCTGTTCCAATATGCATTTTATTCCTCCTAGGACGCCTGCCTTTATTGGGTATGTATGTGGATTTATCCTCGTTGCTTACGCATAATCGGCTAAATCCACATACATACCCTTTCGGCAGGCTGTTGTTTTTAACTATTATATTTAATACATTTATATTGTCGCTTTATTCAAGCGTTGCTTACGCATAATCAAGCTAAATCCACACACATTTTTTCTTAATTTTATTGTCACTTTATTCAGTTATCGCAGAAATCAAAAAGTAACTGTATTAGAATACGTAAGCCTTTGCATGTATGTGTGGATTTGGGCGGTTGTGCGTAAGCAATGAGACCCAAATCCATATATACATGCAATAGGCGTATAATTCATTCACACTAAAAATAGTTCTGCGACAAATACGACGGCGCAAGCACAGACAGCTACTGTCAGGAGGCTCTTTTTCCTGAAAGCGAGGATGAGCGCAACCGCAAAGCCCGCAATAGATGCCCTCATGTCATCTGAGGCATGTAGGATTGCAGGGAAGGTCATGGCTGCCAGTGTCGCATAAGGCACGTAGTACAAAAAGGACTTCACAAAGTTGGAGTTTATGTCCTTTCGTATCAGCGTAAGCGGAAGCATCCTGATAAGGTAGGTTACAGCCGCCATTACAATTATATATCCGTATACGTTATGCATCTGCTGCCTCCTCGTTCTCTGTTGGAGCAAGCGCAGCAGCTGCACCTGCAATTATAACTGTAACTATGATTATTCTAAAGCCTGACGATACATTTTTCAAAACCGGTGCATATGTGAATATAGTGCTCATGGCCATAGCGCCTGCAACAACGCACAAAACCGAAATCTTTTCTCTCGCCTCCGGAATTATGATAGCCAGAAACATTCCGTAAATAGCAAGTCCAAGTGCGCTTATAAGTCTCTGAGGCATTATCTGTCCCGCAAAGGCTCCAAGAAACGTTCCAAGAACCCATCCAAAAACTGAAACCGTTATTAGACCATATGAATATGCCGGATTAAGTCGTCCTTTCCTAACCACGCTGAGAGCAAATATCTCATCAGTCACTCCATAAGCTATAAGGCATCTTTTAAAGGTACTTTCTTTTGGTGCCAGTTTCTGTGACAAAGCCGTACTCATAAGCATATATCTCAAGTTTACAACAAACTGCAAGAGCGCCATCTCAGCAAATGCCGCATTAGAACGTATCAGATCAAGAGATGAAAACTGCCCTGCGCTCGTCACATTGGTAAGTGACATAAGAGCTGCCTGAAAAACCGACAAGCCTGCTTCTGACGCCTGAATGCCAAAAGCAAACGAAACCGCAAGATACCCAAGGCAGATTGGTATTCCATCCACCAGCCCCTGCCTATACTCCTTTCCATTTTCCATAATTTCTCCTCATTTATGAATCATTCACATGATATCTTCAATCACAGCAATCAAATATTTTCAGAATATCCTCAGCCACAGCTCCCTCTATGCTGCCCTGCACCATGGCGGGTTTTCCGCCGCCGCGGACTTCATATTTTTCGCGAAGCTTTGCCAGGATGTCGTTACTGTTAAGGCCATCCCCGGAGCCTATTATAAACCGGTAGCCCTCCTCATCCGAGCCAAAGAATACTCCGCAGTAGCCCTGTCTGTCTGAAGCAAGTCCGTTAACTACCCTTCTTATAACATTCGGGTCCATATTTGCATCAGTAAAAAGGCAGGCATTTTTTGAACCCGCAGGAAGAGCCTCAGCATCCTTTAACAGTAGCTTCTCACATGCTTCAGATAGCTTTCGTTTAAGCTCTCCTATTTCCTCCTGCTGCTTTTTGAACTGGGATGGTACATTCTCAATTGCCGTTGACATATCTCCCGCAAGCTTTTGTATCATTGAATGCTCATTATAAAAATACTCAAGTGCGCGGAATCCGCAAAGAATGCTGACTCTGGTTCCACCCTTATAATTCTGTGATGTTATGACCTTCAGAATGCCGATTTCTCCGGTCTTTTTCACATGAGGAGCGCAGCATGCACAAATGTCATATCCATCTACTTCAACTATTCTGACAGCCCCGGTCAATTCCTTTTTACTTCTGTAATTTATCCCGGATAGCTCGTCTTTAGAAGGATACCATGCTCTTATCTCCCTGTTTTCGTATATGGCACGATTCACCTTTTTCTCTATATACTTAAGATCTTCTTCTGTCAGCTGTCCGCTGTAATCCATTGTCACAACTGAATCGCTAAGGTGAAATCCCACGTTATCATAGCCAAACTTTGAATTAACTATTCCTGAGAAAATATGCTCACCTGAGTGCTGCTGCATGTTTGAAAAACGGTGCTCCCAGTCGATTTTGCCGTAGATTCTGGCGCCTGCAGGTATTTCTCTTTCAAGATAATGGTAAATGATATCATTTTTTATCTGAACATCAAGGACCTTGATAACTGACGAGTCCTTAGGTACAAAGTCTGTCGCTTCTCCTTTAAGCTTATCGATATCATCTTCACTTAATACGCAGGTAATTCCCTTATCCGGCGTCTGCCCGCCCTCTTCAGGAAAAAACAGTGTTCTGTCAAAAACTGCCACGAAGGTCCCTTTATTTTTATCATCCTCCTCGCAGCTTATTACAGTCGCCGTAAATTCTGTATCGTATGCATTTTCATCATATAATTTTATTGTGTGTGAATTCATAATGCACATTCTACCACAAAAAGCACGGTTATGCTTTGCATATGTATTTGTTCATGATATTTTATATAGGAAAAATCGTCAGAGAATTTTTACTATCAATAAAAAATAAGGATACGTTCATAATATGAATCTGATCAACACTTTAAAAAAAATAACTCTTTCTCCGGAAAGGCTGATTCCCGCAAGTTTTTTTATCACAATTATTATCGGAACCCTGCTGCTTATGCTTCCGTTTTCAACCACCGAAGGGAATTCAACAGGTATACTTACAGCACTTTTCACAGCTACAACCTCAGTATGCGTCACAGGCCTTGTTGTTGTTGATACCTACGCACACTGGACATTTTTTGGCCAGCTGGTGATCATGATCCTGGCACAGATTGGCGGTCTTGGAATGATTTCAATCGCCTCCATGCTAATGGTCATTACGCATAAAAAGTTCACCATGTCCAATCGTTTGCTGCTGCAGGATTCCTTCAACCTGAACTCCAGCACAAAGCTTCTTTTGTTTTTAACAAGAGTTTTTAAAGGCACAATGCTGGTAGAAGGCTGCTGCGCCATTTTGTACTCATTTGTATTTATTCCTGAATTCGGATTCTGGCACGGACTCTGGATTTCAATATTTAATTCCGTATCTGCCTTCTGCAACGCCGGAATGGACATTATCGGCCCAAACAGCCTTGCTGATTACAGAAATAACCCCATTGTAATGTCAGTCACCATGTTTCTGATCATCATGGGCGGCATCGGTTTTGTAGTATGGTTCGATGTACTTCACACAATAAAAGAAGGTATTATCAAGAAATTCACCCCTATAATGATAGCTGAACGACTATCTGAGCACAGCAAGCTGGTTATCTCCTTCACCATTTTCCTGATAGTAGGTGGAATGATGTCTTTTTTACTTGTTGAGTTCAATAATCCCGGCACCATCGGTAATTTAAGCTTTGGTGAAAAGCTAGCCAACAGTCTTTTTGAATCAATCACCATGAGAACCGCCGGCTTTGCCACATTTCCTCAGGAGAATCTCACCACCACGTCATGCCTGATTGCCTGCATACTGATGTTTATCGGCGGATCGCCTGTGGGAACTGCCGGTGGTGTCAAAACAGTCACCTTCTTTTTGCTCATTATGAACGTGCGCTCATTTGTACAACATGAAAACAGAAAAATCATTTTTCGCCGCAGCGTCTCTGAAGACTCAATGAGAAAAGCTTCTGCTGTCACCTTTGTCGGAGCTATTGCCGTTATATCGTTTATTATTCTCTTGTCATTAGTTACCACCGTTCCTTTGGAGGACGTGCTTTTCGAGATAGTCAGCGCCTGCGGAACCGTCGGCCTATCAAGAGCTTTAACACCTTCTCTTGGAACTCTTGGAAGATTAGTAGTAATAATGGCAATGTTCCTTGGACGAATAGGTCCTGTATCAATGGTTGCCATGCTGGCAAAAAACAAATCAGACTCAAATAAAATCTCTTATGCTCAAGGCATTTTTTATGTCGGATAAGAATATATATGACAACATTAACTATACACATTATATGAGGAGTAACTAACATGAAAAAATCATTTGCAGTTTTAGGATTAGGACAATACGGAAGCAGTCTTGCTGAAACTTTATATAATCTGGGTCATGATGTAATGGCTGTTGATTTTGATGAAAAAGTCATACGTGATATAGCCCCCAAAGTAACCACAGCAATAAGCGCCGATTTGGAAGTTGAAGACGAGATCGTAGCCCTGGGGCTTCAAAATATGGATGTAGTCATAACCTGCATCGGTTCAAATATTTCGGCAAGCATACTCTCTATCGCTATTGCAAAGGAAAAAGGGGTTCCTGTCGTTATCGCAAAAGCGTCTACTCCGCGAATGGCATCCATATTAAAGAGAGCAGGTGCAGACAAAGTAATCACTCCCGAGAGTGAAGGCGGTATCCGTTCTGCACGTATTCTTGCATCACAGTTTATCCTTGACTATTTTGAACTTGACGAGAATCTGTGCATGGTGGAATTAAAGCCTAAAAAAGCCTGGATTGGCAAGGATCTTATAGAACTGAATCTTAGAAAAAAATACAACATGAACGTTGCTGCCATAAAAAACAACGGTGAATTCTGGGGCGCAGTTAATCCCTCAAAGCCACTTAGTGAGGAAAACCTCATGCTTGTAATAGTTGAGAAAAAAGATATAAACAGAATTCAAAAGTTCGAATAAGCTTTAATACAGATATAAAAAAAGAATATATTTATTAAAAATTGATAACTTTTGCTCGAATTATAAGCATATCTGCTTCCTATGGTATAAAATAAAATAAAGAGTTTATATCCTTGTTTTCATGTACAAAAATGGAGGCAAAAAATGGAAGCTAAAATTCGAAAAGGTAAGCTGATCCAAAATCTTATTCTGATCTCAATCGCTGCAATAATCGGAATAGCAGTCATTTTAACGATTATCAGTTCGGTAGAAATCACCAATACCTACAACGACATGATTGAGGAAGAACTAAAAATTGGTGCGGAGCATCTGCAGAGCGAGATGAATTCTGTGTGGGATGGTGACTGGTCTTATGTAGACGGTCAGGTCTTCAAAGGCGAGCAGAATGTAATGGAGGAATACCAGGAACTTATGGATGAACTCCATTCTAAGACCGGAATCGAGTATTCACTTTTCTATCAGGACAATCGTGTTCTTACTACCATTTTTAACGGAAATACCAGACTGACAGGATATAAATGCTCTGAAGTTGAATCTGAAAAAGTACTCAAAAACAAGACTGAGTATTATGCTATAAAAACTACTATACAGGGCACTGATGAAAGATATTATATTTACTACGCTCCCATGCTTCAATCTGACGGATCTGTAGCAGGTATGGTCTTTGCAGGAAGAACCGTTTCCGATGTAGAGTCCAGGATTCGCAGGATTGTGCTTGGAATGATCGCAATATCTGCTGTTTTGGTAATCGCATTATCAATTGTCGGATATTTCGTTGCAAACAAGATTTCCATTAAAATGCGTGCCATAGCTGATGAGCTTGGACAGCTCTCACAGGGCACATTAAAGCTTAACATCGATGAAACTTCCATAGCACGTAATGATGAAATCGGACTTCTTGCAGACGGTGCCAAGACTCTTAGCGAGAAGCTTGGTGAGGTCATAAAAACCACTATGGATATGTCAAATGAGCTGAAAAGATCCGGTTCTGACCTGTCTGATTCAGCTAGCCAGGCATCCCAGGCTTCCAATCAGGTAAGCGAAGCTGTTGAAGAGATATCCAAGGGTGCTGCATCTCAGGCTGAAAGTGTTGAAACTGCTGCCGGTGATGCCGAGGAGATTGGTAATAATATCGATGTTGTAACCGACAATGTAGATCAGCTCCACAATTACGCAAGAGAGATGAAGAATTCCTGTGTAGCTGCCATGGATGCCCTAAACAGACTGATATCACAGAGTAATGAAGTTCAGAGCTCAGTTCGTGAAATAGGTCAGACCATCGATTCAACCAATGAATCCGCAAAAGAAATTTCCAAGTTTTCAGAGGCAATTACAAATATTGCATCTCAGACTAATCTTCTGTCTCTTAATGCTTCTATCGAGGCAGCACGAGCAGGTGATGCCGGTAAAGGCTTCGCGGTAGTTGCTACAGAGATTGGTCAGCTTGCTGTTCAGAGTAGTGAAAGTGCTGATGAGATCAAGAAGATTGTAGAAAAGCTTGTTGCCGACTCAGAAGCTTCCGTTGAAGTAATGCAGAAACTGAATTCTAATTTCGATGTCCAGGAAACTCAGCTTGATGATACAAAGAGCAACATGCAAAGCATGGCAGATAACGTAGATAACGTATCAGAAAGTGCTGAGAATATCTCCTCTCGCATAGAGGAGCTCAATTCAGCCAAGGATCAGCTTGTTAATATCATCTCTGATTTGTCAGCAATCTCTGAAGAAAACGCTGCATCTGCAGAAGAAACCAATGCATCCATGCAGGAGCTTAACGCAACCTTCTCTATCATTACAGAAGCGGCAAGCAATCTCCAGGATCTTGCTTCCAACATGACTGAAGCAATCAGTTACTTTAAGCCTTAATAATCATAAAATGATACGCCTCCGCCATATATATTCGGATTCAATCTCGTTGCAAAAACGCATAATCGCTTGAATCCTAACATATATGGCGGAGGCTTGTTTTATGTAGAAATATTCTTTATAAACATATCGTTGCAAGCCGATCATCTTATAAAACTTTTTACCCAATTTATAAGAGAATCATGGTGGCGGTTGTTATATACGTCGCTGCGCATCTGATCTGTTACATTGCCATTTTTCTCCATGATAGCCAGTATTGCTTCCTGGAGGCCGTCAATTACACCGTCGTCATAGCTTTTTCCATCTTTTTGTACTGATGTGTCATCAGCAGTCCGGTTTTCCTTAGATAGCTTTGTTTCTTCAGATGTGATCTTACTTTCAGGAGTCTTCTTTTTCTCAGGCTTTTCCTTGCCGGCAGAAGTCTTTTTGCTATCAGCCATCTTCTTATCTTCAGATGGCTTGCATTCAAAAATCTCCCCCGGATTCTTTACTTCTTCAGGAGCTCCCAATCCCTGCTTCTTATCTTTCTTATCCACAGGTATCCAGATTTCACCGGAATTAGCATGTACATTTACACTAATGCATCCATTGTTTACAGACACTCTTTCTCCGGAGAGTGCTCCCATGTATTCAGGGAAATCACCTGCAGGAAGCGTCATGGAAGTATCGTTATCATCGCTATTTACTGTTACTACTACGCTTCTTCCGTTATAGTTTCTGGAAAATGCATATTGTCTGTTTTGCAAAAGGAGTTCTTTGTAGTCTCCGTAGGAAAGCTCTGGATTTTCCCTGCGGATCTGTCCAAGTGCGGCAATCAGTCTGGTCGCAGGATTATTCTTAACAGCATCCTTGTAGTCAGCAATGTTAAGTGCAGGGCGAAGCGATGCATCGGAGTGCTGTTCTTTTCTTCCCTCTATGGCAAACTCGGAGCCATAATAAATTGACGGAATTCCGGGCAAGGTGTAGAGCAGAATGTGCACCGGTGTAAAATGTGCTTTATTACTGAGCTTGGTAAATATTCTCTCAACATCATGGTTGTCAACGAAATTGTATAGCTTAAAGCCATTTTGACCGCTGGGTATCATGCCCTCAAGGCGACGCTGAGTATGGGCTATTTCAAAATAATTATGATCATTATGCCCTGAATATAGCGCTTTATGCATAACATAATTGGTAACAGAATGAAGCGTTCCGTCGTTTACCCACCTTGAATAGTCACCGTGAATAACTTCACCCATTAGCCAGAAGTCAGGCTTTACTTCATTTGCCACTGCCCTTAAGGTTTTCATAAAGTCAAAATCCAAAACATCAGCAGCATCGAGTCTTAGCCCATCTATATCAAATTCATCCACCCAAAATCTGATGGTATGGCAGATGTAATCCTTAACCTCCGGATTTCTCTGATTAAGCTTTACAAGGAGGTTATATCCGCCCCAGTTATCATACGAAAAACCGTCATTATATTCGTTATTCCCGTAAAAGTTCACGTTGCAGTACCAGTCGCGATAGCGTGAGCCTTCTCGCTTTTCCTTTATATCCTTAAAAGCAAAAAAATCTCTTCCGGTGTGGTTAAAGACTCCATCAAGTATGACCCTGATTCCATTGTCGTGACATTTTTTCACAAATCTCTTTAGATCCTTGTTGTCTCCAAGTCTGGAATCCAGTTTCCTGTAATCGGTGGTCTCATAACCATGCCCCACCGATTCAAATAGAGGTCCTATATAAAGTGCATTACAGCCTATCTCTTTAATGTGTTTTATCCAAGGGTCCAGCTCCTTTAATCTATGAGTCACAGAATCATATGTGTTCTCTTTTGGTGCTCCCAAAAGTCCCAAGGGATAAATGTGATAAAAAACTGCCTCATCATACCATGCCATAGTTGTAGTTTCCTCCCTCACAAATTATTCTTTTTTTTCTCCATAAGCTGTTCAACAAAATTACCTGATCTCTTATGCCTAATCTCCTTGTCCTTATATAGCTCTTCATCTGCCAAAGCCATAAGTTCATCACAGGATATATCCTTATCAGTACAGCTATATAAGCCGGCACTGATCTGCAGTGTATAGCCTAAATCCTTATCCTTTTCAAGCTCCTCAGTAAGTTCTCTCCTAAAGACTTCAGAAAGCCATGGGTCTTTTCCGGCAATTACGAATTCATCACCGCCCCATCTTGCCGCAACCGCATCTCTGGATGAAGTCAGGTTTTTAATAATCCCTGAAAAAGCTACAAGCGCCTTATCTCCTTCTTCATGTCCCAATATGTCATTTATACTTTTAAAATAGTCCATATCAATCATCTGAATATAAAGAGGCTTTGTGCTGCTGCATCTGCCTATTTCCTCAGTAATATACTCTGTCATACGCCTTCTGTTGTATAGCTTGGTAAGCGCGTCTGTATAAATCTGAGAATCCTGCAGTTCAACGAAAATCTTGATTACCACAGGCTGCATACAAAGCTCTATAGCCGGAAGATTCATAAAATATCCTATAATAAAACCGCTTACAGTAAAAAACAGAATATAAATAGCCTGGCTCTTGTATCTCTTTCTATCTGCCTTTGTTCTTGCTCTTTTCCACAAAAACAAGGCCATCCTTGTAGCAACTATAAGATAGCAGTAATCCATCACCAAAAGAAGCATGACCCCGGGTTTAAAAAACGGAACCGTGTCAGTCAGCTCAAAAACATAATAACTTAGGGGAGTAAACAGAAATACCAGATCAACAGTAAGAGGAACGTATAAAACGATCTTTCTGAGCGGGCTTCTTTTCTTGCCCATCTCACCATAGACAAGTGAAAAGCCGGCATATACGTACATAAACCAGAAATAGCAGGAAAAAGTCATGACAGCAAAACCAACAGCTACCCAAATATAAACCACATATTTCGGAAACATCTGATAAAAGCCATCACCAATAACTATACGTAAATCAATGATCGTATATATCATAAAAGAAATGATCATTCCGCGAAATGATCTGACTTCTCTCTTATTACCTATATTTTCGTTAACCTTATTAAAAATAATAAGTAACGACATAATAGACACAAAAAGAATTAGCAATATAAAAGGTTTAATCTGAGCTTCAAGCGGGATCATTATCATGATGCACACTCCTAAAAACATAAGATTTATACCATCACAATAATTATACCAAAAAAAGGGTACAAATTCTCAGTTTTCAGTTTTTACCTGAATCAATCATCTTGAAATTCTTTTTATTAGAGCTGTAAAGTCTCTTAAATACCTTATAATAGTTTTAGATAGTTTTAAAAAGTTAAAAAAAAGGATCTGACATTAAAGTCAGACCCCTAAAGGACAATATAAAAATTATTGAATATAGAATTTTTGAGGAAATTCAATATTTTATACAAGTGTAAGCTGTGAAAGCTCGCTGGTAACACGCTCCTTAACAACATCAAGCTTGGATTCCATTGAATAAGCCATCTCTGAATACAGAAGCTTCTCTGCGATTCCAAGATATTTCTCATCCATAGATGCGAACTTCTTGCCTTCAGCTGCTCTTGTAGCCTTGATCTTACGAAGAGACTTAACGAGGCACATCATCTCAGGAGCCTTATTTCTCTTAATAACATCGACAATAACTGCCTCAGCCTTCTTTCCCTGAGGAATATCATAAACCTCAAGCTCATCGATCTCGTCAATGAGTTCCTCAGCCTCATCAGCGTCAATAGCATCACGCATTTTCTCCTCTGCTCCGTCAACCGGAACATAGAGCACCCCCTTGCTGTCTATGCTGGAAACCATGCTATAATAGAGTGTTTCATTGCCTCTCTCGAGAAAAGACGGAACAAGAATGTCCTTCACCTCGCAAAGACCATGATTACCGTAAACAACACAATCTCCTCTATTCAGCATATTTTTTCCTCCTAAATGCAAAACAAAAAACAAGGGCGACACTAGAATTATCCTAGCAAATTCTTAAGCAAAATGTAATAACTAGGGCTGTTTTTTAAGAAAGTCTTAAGAAATTGTTCGAGGCCAAAAATGCTGTCAGATATATAGTGTTTTCACTTACAAAAAGCCACTATTTATGCTGTTTATAAATGCAAAAAAACATTGGTTTTCGCTTGCGAAATCCGTGCGTGCTCGCAGTATTGCGAAGCAATATAATACATTACTGCGAGCTGCGCGAAAAGCAGACGCAAGCTTGAAAATGCTTCGCAGGCTTTTCGCGCTTAAAATCGGTTTTCGCTTGCGAAAACCGTGCGCGCTCGCAGTATTGCGAAGCAATATAATACATTACTGCGAGCTGCGCATCCTGCGGAGCACTTTTTTGTCGCAGACAAAAAAGTCGACCCGGCGGAGGTATACTCTCGTCAGGCCGTCTTCGTGACAATATTTAGAAAGGAAAGGAGGAATAAATGCAAAGCAAGGTAAAATCAGATAGCCTCGCCGAGCTTCGTGTAAAGGAATCCTGTCTCCTGGCAGAATCTGTTGAGATGCTGTCCAAATATCTTCATATATGCATCTTCCATGTACTGCGCATCATGTGATAGAAACAGGAGAACCTGCCCACTCTTTAAGTCAAACTCAAAATCTTTTGTGGGCTCTAAGGCATGTATATCCTTGAACGACATTCCGTAATTTTGTCTGCAGTAGTCTTCACGATTATCCATGTCCATTGTTTCGGTAATAATCTTGTTCTTAGCTCTTCTAAGATCATCCAGAAAGTGAAGTACTATAAATTCAGCTACGTGAAGTGAAGTAATCTCATAACCTCCAAGCTTCATATCCGCTATAACTTTAGTAAAATCTATTGTTGCAGCGCCGAAGGGATCAATTTTCTGACCTCCAACGTCTACACAAAATACAGCATCATATAAGCTCTGATTCATTCTGAACCTCCCACATATGCCGGACTTATCTGTTCCATAGTGTTATTATAGCATGGTTACCTAAAATCAATTCTAATAATTCTATAAATAAACAGTTAAAATCAAATGTTATTTCGTTAAGAATCTTGTAATGAATTACATCTATAACACTATGCTCATTAATTATTCAGGGGCAGACACACTATTCGTTCATTGGTGTGTCTGCCCCTTGCCGGCTTATTAGCCATGGAACAACTTTTTAGTCTGGTATTTAGGCTCACAGGTGAGGTTAACACCAAGCTTATGGAAGGTGGATTCATCAACGGGTGAAAGAATTACTGTTGAGTGAACCTCAAGTCCCCTTAGCTTATCAACCTGGTCAAGTGCAGCCTTTGCATAATCATCTGTTGCAGCGCAGATAGTAAGAGCTATAAGTATTTCTCCTACATGCAGATGCGGATTGTGTCCGCCAAGCTGTTGAACCTTGAGATTCTGGATAGGCTCTATAATTGTGGGAGAAATAAGATCCACTTCATCAGGAACACCTGCCATGACCTTAAGGGCATTCATAAGCATGGCACTGGTTGCTCCCATAAGTGCGCTGGTTTTGCCTGTTACAACCTGTCCGTCAGGAAGCTCTATAGCTGCAGCAGGAGCACCTGTAAGCTCTGCCTTAAGGTTAGCAGCCGCAACTGCGGGTCTGTCCTGAATACTGCAACCTGCCTTCTGCATGAGAATTTCAAGTGTATCTACTCTGTCCTGAGTGCTCTCACCCTTTCTGACTTCGCAGAGTTCTTTATAATAACGTCTGATTATTTCCTGTCTGCCTGCTGCCTGAGCGGCTTCATCATCAATTATGCAGTTACCTGCCATATTAACACCCATATCTGTAGGTGACTTGTATGGTGAATCGCCGTAGATCTGCTTGAACATAGTGTTAAGAACAGGGAAAACAGCCACATCACGGTTATAGTTAACGGTAGTTTCACCATATGCTTCAAGATGATATGGATCGATCATATTCATGTCAGCAAGGTCAACTGTTGCAGCCTCATAAGCGAGGTTTACGGGATGCTGAAGAGGAATATTCCAGATAGGGAATGTCTCGAACTTAGCGTATCCCGCCTTAACTCCGTGTCTGTTTTCATGATAAAGCTGTGAGAGACATACTGCCATTTTTCCGCTTCCTGGTCCGGGTGCAGTTACAACAACAAGAGAATGCTTTGTCTCTATGTATTCGTTTTTACCATAACCCTCTTCGCTGATAATAAGCGGGATATTGGAGGGATATCCCGGAATTGTGTAATGTCTGTAGACTTTAAGCCCAAGGGATTCAAGCTTTTTCTGATAAGCTACAACCTGTTCTGTTCCATCGTAGCGTGTAAGAACTACAGATCCAACATATAATCCATAACCATGAAAGGCATCAATAAGTCTGAGAACGTCCATATCATAGGTGATACCCAGATCTCCTCTGACCTTGTTCTTCTCAATATCTCCCGCGTTTATGACTATAACAATCTCTACATCCTCTTTAAGCTGAGTGAGCATGCGGATCTTGGAGTCGGGCTGAAATCCCGGTAAAACCCTGGATGCATGATAATCATCGAATAATTTTCCTCCAAACTCCATGTACAGCTTGCCACCAAACTGCCCTATTCTCTCGCGAATTCGCTCTGACTGCATCTGTAGATATTTGTCATTGTCAAATGCCTGTTTCATGTTATGTTTTTCTCCTTTTGATCATTAAGATTTATGAAAATAAGCAAAAGCAATTGCCCCGGGCCCGGCATATGTTCCAATGGTAGCTCCTACATGGGCAATCGGTATATCACTAACGTCACCTTTTATGTTTCCTTCATAGAGGTGTTTGCTGTCTTCAATATACTTCTTTAGCATTATATCCGATAGTCCGGAATATGCAAGACAAATCGGTCTGGTAAAATCAATTCCGCCATTTTTTTCTATATACTGCATAAGAAGATTGTTGCCATTCTTGGAGCCTCTGGCCTTACCAACAACTGCAACCTCTCCGTTCTCAATAGTGATAACGGGTTTTATGGAAAGAATACCTCCTGCAAGAGCTGCCGCAGATGATATTCTTCCTCCAAGCTTAAGATACTCAAGGGTATCAAATACAGATATGACCCTTGCTCTCTTTTTTTCTTCTTCAATAACAGATACTATCTCAGCAGCGCTCCTGCCCTCATCCCGCAGGTTAACAGCCCTCTCGACAATAATGTACTGAGAAATGCAAAACTGCATGGAATCTATAACGTGTACCTTGTCCCCAATCTCCTCAGCTGCAAGACATGCACTCTGATAGCATCCTGACACTCCGTAGGAAAGACTTATATATATTACATCATTTCCTTTATCCACCTCTTTTCTGAAGACCTCTTCGTACTCGAAGGGTGGAATCTGGCTGGTTTTCGGCAGAGTGTCATTCTCAACCAGTTTTTCATAAAAAGTGGTATACGGAAGTGTAACTCCGTCAAGAAACTCCTCTTCTCCAAATCTGACCTTTAAGGGTATAACCGTTATTCCCCATTCTCTGGCAGTTTCCTGTGAAATATCGCTTGCAGAATCTGTGATGATACTAATTCCCATATCCAATCTCCCATCTTTGCTGACTTATTTAATCGCATTACGTCAAAAGCGCATAAAATGTGTAACTACAAACACACCTAAAGTAGCGACCCAAAATAGTTTAAATCTTTTTAACTAATTTAGTATATCAAGGAGATTTTGCTAAATCAATCTGCAAACTGATTATTTACAATTAGTTTCCGCGCAAAGCTTTTATCTAATCAACATACATCAGCATAAAAGTTATTAAGGCTTACTGTTATTCTTTATTTTCGCTAATATGCCGCCTTCTAAGCTGTCCGCAGGCTCCGTCTATGTCGCGCCCCATCTCTCTTCTGACTGTGGCATTTATATGTCTCTTCTCAAGCTTTTTCTTAAAAGCCTGCACTCTTTCAGCGGTGCTCTCCACAAAGTCTCTTTCCTTTATGGGATTTACAGGGATGAGATTTACAACACAGTTAAGCTTTCCAAGTATGTCGGCAAGCTCGTCTGCATCCTCATCTGTATCATTCACTCCACCCACAAGGGAATATTCGAAGGTGAGCTGTCTTCCGGTGTTGTCAAAGTAATATCTGCAGGCATCCAGCAGCTCCTCAATCGAATACTTATTGGCTATAGGCATAAGCTCCTGCCTCTTTGCCTGATTCGAAGCATGAAGCGAGATTGCAAGGTTGATCTGCAGCTTTTCGTCTGCAAGTCTTTTCATATTTGGCACAATACCGCATGTAGAAATAGTAAGATTCCTCTGCCCAAGGTTTAAGCCGTTTTCATCAGTAAGAAACCTTATGAACTTAAGAATGTTGTCGTAATTGTCCAGAGGCTCTCCGCTTCCCATGACAACGACTCTTGATACCTTCTCGCCGGTGTCTCTGGTTATTGCATAAATCTGATCAAGAATTTCCGAGGGTTCAAGATTCCTCTCAACTCCATCTATTGTTGAAGCGCAGAATCTGCACCCCATTCTGCAGCCCACCTGAGAAGAAACGCATACACTGTTTCCAAAACGGTATTTCATAAAAACGCTCTCTATGAGATTACCGTCTGCCAGTTCAAAGAGATATTTTCTCGTTCCATCCAGCTTTGATTCCTGAACGCGAACTATGCTTAGTGATACATAGCTGCATTCCTTACTTAATTTCTCACGAAGAGCTTTGGAGAGGTTTGTCATCTCCTCAAAGCTTCTCGCCTGCTTCTTATGCATCCAGTCATAAAGCTGCCCGGCTCTAAAGCCGGGCTCCCCTATTTCCTTAATAAATGCTGTAAGTTCTTCCTTTGTCAGTGATTTTATATCTGTCATTTGTATTCCTCAAAAATCATTCATTGCGCTTAAACTTTGCTATGAAAAATCCATCCGTGCCGAATTCTCCCGGAATAATCCGGATGTATCCTTTTTTGGCAGTCTCCGTCTCCTTCATTTTGCCGGGAAGTCTGTCGCTTATATCAACAGCGGTAAACGGAAGGTTCTCCAGTATCCATTTGTAATTATCCTCATTCTCCATAGTTGTGAGGGTGCAGGTACTGTAAATAAGTATTCCGCCGGGTTTTACATAATTCCAGACATTATTGAGGATTTTTCTCTGTGTCTGCTGAAGATTCATAACCGAGCGCAAATCGGTATTCATCTTGATATCCGGCTTTCTGCCTATTACTCCAAGGCCTGAGCAGGGAAGGTCACAGTATAACACATCAGCCATATTTTCAAGAGTCTCATCATGCTTTGAAGCATCATGCTCCTCAACAGTGACATTTGTGTATCCCATTCTTTTTACGTTATCACGTATTAAAATGCATTTATTTTCAGATATGTCCCTCGATATGACTTTTCCTGTACCACCCAGAACATCAGCAGCGTGGAGACTTTTTCCGCCTGGTGCTGCACATACATCAATAACCGTCTCTCCCTTTTTAAGATCCGCAATCTCAGTTACAAGCATCGAGCTGATATCCTGTACCATGAAGGCGCCTTCCTCAAATCCGGGAAGATATCTGATATTATCCGTATGGCTTAGGTCCATGGCATAATGCAGAAGTGTGCTGGGACGCATCTCGATGTTGCCGTTATTTGCCTTTTTCATTTTCGCAAGAATGCTGCGGAGCTCTTCGCTGCTGAACCTGCTGCTAAATCTTACTGTTATGGGTCGTGTTTTCAGGAAAAACGAAAAAATCTCAGTAGTTTTCTTAAAACCAAACTCTGATAAAAACATTGAAGCTATCCATTCAGGCTGCGAATATTTCACAGACAGATAGCTTATTCTTGATTCAACTGATTCTCCAGGATCCGGCCACTGTATTTTGTCCTTTTTTCGTGAAACATTCCTCAGAACGCCGTTTACAAAGCCTTTTAGCCCCATAAAATGAAGCTGCTGAGTCAGTTTTACAGACTCATTCACGGCTGCGGAATCCGGAACCGCATCCATATACATAATCTGATATACACCCATTCTGAGAATATACAGAATAGGCTTTGCCATCTTTTTAATAGGCGTTTTGGAAAAGCATCCAATAATATAGTCCAGAGTTATCTGTCTCTCAATAACTCCTCCGGCCAGGTATTTTATGAAAGATTTCTGCTTTGCCTCAAGATAATCATACTTATCAAGAGCAAGCTTTATCACAGACTTTTTGTAGGATTCGCTTTTTCCCATCTCCGAGAGGATATCATAAGCTATGCGCCTTTCATTGATTTTCCCGGCCATTTTACCTCCTATCGCGTCTTCCGCCATTTACTATGAGAACAAGACGGAGAAGCTGCAAAATAGATGATGCGGCAGCTGCCACATAGGTAAGGGCTGCGGCATTAAGTACCTTTCTGGACTGGTCAACCTCGTCCTGGGCAAGGATTCCGTATTCACTGAGCATTACAAGTGCTCTGTGTGAAGCGTCAAACTCAACAGGAAGTGTCACCAGCTGAAAAGCAACAGCAATTGAAAATACCCAGATACCGATTTTGGCAAGGGGCGTAAGTCCTATGATAATTCCAAGAATAATGATGGGAAGACCTATCTTTGATCCGATATTTGCAGCAGGTACAAGAGCCGATCTGATTTTGATAGGCACATATCCTGTGTGATGCTGCACTACATGTCCGCACTCATGAGCAGCCACTCCTATGGCAGCTACACTGGTAGAACCGTATGTACTGTCTGAGAGATTGACGGTGTTATTCCTTGGATCAAAGTGATCTGAAAGTTCACCCGGAACATGAACGACAGCAACGTCGTGTATTCCGTTCCTTCTAAGTATCTCCATCGCAACCTGTGCACCTGTCATACCTGACATGCTTCTTACTCTGGCATATTTGCTGTAGGTGGTTTTTACCTTGGCACTTGCAAGCATGCAAAGTACCGCTCCAATTAAAACCAATATATAAGTGGGATCAAGCCCATATCCATAATATCCGTGAGTATACATAAATTATTCTCCCATATTAAGACAATGTATCACCTGCATTTAAGGTATATCCAAGAAGGAAAGCTGCAGCGTCCATACGCTTTTTGCCGGCAAGCTGCAATTCGAGGATCTGAAGGACACCCTCACCTGTTGATACATAAAAATCTTTCTTTGTTACAAGGCATACCGTACCGGGCTTTTCATTGCCGCTGCACTGCTTTGCGCCATCAAGTTTTGAAAACTCTTCTTTTGAAAAAGCTTTTGCCTTCCACACTTTGAGCATCTTTCCGTTTAAATTTGTATAAGCACTGGGCCAGGGATTCATGCCTCTTACAAGATATGATATCTTTTCTGCAGAATCGCTCCAATTGATGCATCCCATCTCTTTACTGATCTTGCCACATTTTGTAGCTTCCGAATCATTTTGAGGGGTAGGCGTAAGTTCTCCCTTTTCAATCTTAGGAAGAGCCTCTACGATAAGGTCAGCTCCAAGATACATCAGTTTATCAAAAAGTGTACCTGCCGTGTCATCCTCCTCTATGGGAATCTCCTTTGTGATGAGGATATCACCGGTATCCATACCGGCATTCATCTGCATGATCGTAACACCTGTGGTCTTGTCGCCATTTAGTATGCACATCTGGATAGGAGCAGCTCCTCTGTACTTCGGAAGGAGAGATGCATGGATATTAACGCATCCAAATCTCGGAATATCAAGGACTTCCTGAGATAATATCTGTCCAAATGCAGCCACCACGAAAATATCTGCATCAAGCTTCTTAAGTTCTTCCACTACCTCAGCCTCTCTTATTTTCCCGGGCTGAAGTATTTTCAGGTCATGCTTAAGTGCGCACTCCTTTACTGGTGAAGGCATCGGCTGGTCGCTTCTGCCCTTTGGCTTATCGGGCTGCGTGACAACTGCTACTATCTCATGCCCTGCCTCTATCATTTTTTCAAGCGGTGGTACCGAAAAATCCGGTGTACCCATATAAACAATCTTCATTATGGTCCATTATCTCCTTAAAACATATATATGTTAATTTTATCACGAATACTAAAACTTTTGCAGCTTTCCAACGGTTTCACCCATTTTCAACGATATCTCCTCTCCCCTTTTGGAAGCTTCAAGGATATCCTGCCTTGGGCACATCTTTCCCTTTGGAACAAGTACGATTATGGTTGATCCGCCAAATTCAAAATGTCCCTTTTCTGTACCTTTGCAGACTCTTCCTGCACCATGCTTCTCATTCGCAATGCGGCCAACCAGCATAGCGCCTACTTCCATCTGCACGCATCTTCCAAGGTCATCGCTGTCAATCACCGAATATTCTCTGCTGTTTTCAGTAAAAACAGGCACTTCCTCCAGAGCAACCGGTCTCACGGTGTGATAGAATCCATTGATTCTGCGGTCCGGATGCTTGAAACCATCAGCAAAAAATATATATCTGTGGTAGTGCTCTACGCAAAGCCTGTATACAAAGCAGTATCCGCCCTCAAGGCTCTCTGCAAGTTTTTTATCTCTAAGAAGGCTCTTTATTGAAAATCTGCTCTGCTTTACGTTAAGAACGGTTCCGTTTGTAATCCTCGCCACCTTCAGGTATCCGTCACAGGGCGCGATAACAGCGTCCTCTTCAGGACTAAGTGTTCGAAGCCCCTTCTTTATCTTCCTGCAGAAAAAGTCGTTAAAAGAATGAATATCATCAAGAATATAATCATCCTTTTTGATGCCGTTTTTCCTCGCAAAGGGCTCTATAAAAAGCATTGAAGCCCTTGAGTCCATAAACGCCCCCATCAGGTCAGACAGTGGTTTTAAGGTCAAAGGCTTAAGTATAATTCTTCCGATTTTTGTCTTATATAATAATTCAAGTGTATTCATAGGTTAGTCACTAAGATGAAAACTGTTGCCGCAAATTCAGCAACTCCGATAAGTGTTCCAAGTAATATCAGCTTAAGACCCGGCTTGGGGATCTTAAAATTGCCGATAAAGAGTATCCCCACAAACAAAAGCATCCAAAAATAAAAGAAGGTAAGATCCGCACTGGTAAAATAATGGATTATCAGTGTAAGCGGGAAAATCAGCGCAGCAGCAGTAACAGGAAGTCCTGTGTAATACTCTCTTCCACATTCCTTCTTCTGCTGTTCTCTCTCAGCAACTGTGGCATTAAAATATGCCAGTCTCACAAGAGCAGAGAGAATATAAAAAGCTGCAATGGATAACAATAAAATAACAAGCCATGTCTTAGCTGTATTCATGCTGCCTTTTATCACATCCCTAAAGGCACCGTTTATTCTAAGCTGCGCTACACCTATAGAAACAGGAAGCACTCCAAAGCATATCAGGTCAGATAATGAATCAATCTGAATTCCAAAGTTCTTTTCAAAGTCCGTTCTGTTTTTCTTTGTCCTTGCAACTCTTCCATCGAAGGCATCAAAAAGCCCGGAAACCATCAGAAAAAGAGTTCCTCCATAAGGATGTCCGATTCCCGTCATGGTAATGATTATTCCCAGAGCTCCGGATATTGTCGATAAATAAGTGAGAATAATTGTATAGTCGTAAACGCCTATCATTTTTTTCTCTTTTTCCATAAGTATCCTCCAAGTGTTATCAGACCGCTTATCGTAACGCATATGTAAAATGATATTGCTCTGCTCACCATATCCAGCTGGAGAGCCGCTTCATGCGTCATAATATCAGAAAAACCGTCTATCATCATAAAATCCGCAATCCCCATTGCTCCGGGAATCGGGACAAAATTATAACCTATCGTAATAAGACACTGCTTTGAAAAGAGCATAGCCGAGTCCTTTGCTCTGCCGCCAAGACAAAGATGCATAAACATGGGAATCGCAATCTGTGATGCTCTCTGAATAACATTCCATATAAAGGCTTTTATAAGAATGTCATTTCTTCCTGCAAACATTTTGGCACAGCCGCTGTAATCCTGCTCCATCTTGTCGAGCTTTGACAGTCTGTCCTTAGCCGTGCTTTCCTTATCTTTTTTCTGAAAAAAGCAGACTATTTTGCGTATAAGTTCAAAAACCTTGTCATTGTCTTTCAGTAATGAGAAAAACACTGCAATAAGTGTGATAAGAACCACAAAGCCCAATATTATCAGTGTTCTTGCTATATCACCAAATTCATTAAAAAATCCGGGATTAAGTATTATAGCTACTATTCCCAAAAATCCTATGGCTGCAGTATACATCATAAGATTCAATATCAGCGTAGCCGAAACAACTCCTGCAGGGATGCCATCCTTGTACATAAAATATGCACTTGCAGGTTGTCCTCCGGTTGCAGATGGCGTGATTGCTGAAAAATATACATCCGATGTGCTGTACAAAAGGCCTTCTCTAAGAGTCCTTTTGTAGTTTATTCCTTTGAGGATAGAGCATATGGCTACAGCCTCAAAGACCACATAAGATGTGGCACATATAACTGACACAATGAGATATAGCAGGTTTCCATGTGCCACCACCTCAAAAAGCCTCGGCAGTGAAAGTGTTCTGCTCTCTCTGAGTATTGCCCATACTGTAAGTACAGCAAGAAGGACTGAAAAAAACATCCAAAAAATTTTCTTAAAATTGGATCCTTCTTTATTTGACATTAAAAAAATTGCCTTCCTAAGTAATTATTCTGCGGGTACAGCCTCCTGTGAAGCTCCACTCTCGTCAATAGGTGCATCCCCCTCCCCTTCAGGTGCCTGTTCAGTAGTAGGCTGGCTGTTGTCAGCAGCATTCTCCTCAGTAGGAACAGTGTCATTGTCAACCGGTGCTGCTTCTTCGGCCGGCGCCTGGTTCTCTGCAGGTGCCTGATTTTCTGCAGACGTCTGGTTCTCTGCAGGTGTCTGTCCTGCTGTAACCTCTGTGTCCTCACCCGGAACCTTACCATTTATCACAGGCTTTTTAACTATTTTCACCTCTCCTGTCGCAGGGTCAACCACCTCGCGCTCAACAACGGGCACAGGGGCCGTCAGACCACCATATACAAATACAGCTTCTCCCTTTTCAACGATATCATAAATCTGCTCAGCTTTATCAGTTGGAAGATTGATACAGCCATGAGAACCATTAAGGACATAATCATATCCACCAAATTGTGATCTCCAGCTTGCGTCATGCATTCCCACATTTCCATTAAATGGCATCCAGAATTTAACAGGAGAAGAATAGTTTTCTCCAACAAGAGTTGCATCTCTCTCCTTATAGGTTATACCATAAGTACCTGTGGGAGTTATTCTGTTTTTATTTACGCAGCCCGAAACAAAGTCAGATTCTACAGCAACCTGACCATCCTTATATACCCACAAATGCTGATTTGTCAGATCTATCTCAACATAAGAGGTGCCGTAATCCCGCTCTCCGTATTCTGCAGCAGTGCCAAAATACACCGGTGTACGTGTTCCTTTTTCACCATTTTTAATTGCAGCAATAAGCTCCTCTTTTTCCTTACTTCTGTCCATCCACCAGCCATAGTCACCACCCGTAACTGTAACCTCCTGTCCGCTGTGAGACATGATGGTTCTGTTTTTTCCAAAGGTGTCATATGTTCTGGCAATACTGTTGACAAATTCCTTGACCTTTTCTTCATCCAGGCTTACATCTGTTCCCTGGATATTGCACCATTCTTTTATCCTGGTGCCGTCAACAACAACCGTATCCGCCCCAAACTCATAGGTTATATTAGCTTTGCAGTAGGTATTAAGATTGTTGCAAAGAGCATTAAGCTCCTCATTATCGCTTAATATTCCGGGAGCTTTGTAGCACTCGTCATCAAGCGTAAGCTCAGGCTCAAGAACATCAATCGCGGAGCATATTTTGTCTGTTACTATTTCTCTTATGGGAGACTGTCCATAATCCTCAGGAATGACATAAAAGCCATCATCACCCGATTCCTCCGAAACATGTGCATCAACCGGCTCGATAATATTCTCCGCAAGGAAAAATTGAAGAGCGTCTATTTTACTTTCAACAGTTTCCCTGGAATACACTACGATATTATCTGTAGTAAGATGAGTCTCCTTGAATAAGTAGGCAGGCCATAGCAAAGGATTCTGTTCCTTAAGTGCTCTGTCAAACTGCCCGTCCATTCGCAGAGAAAGATTGATGTCATCAGCCAAAATTGTCTCTGTGATACCGCCTCTTCCCGTTACTGTAAGAGAGTATTTTTTTAATCCATCAGTTACTTCATTCTCTATTTCTTTTGCTGTTTTCTTATAAGCGGGAATATCATTTACATACACATTGAAAAGAAAGTGTCCCATGAAGTAAACAACACCACCTATGTAAATGATCAGCAATGTAAGTAATAGTATTCCCGGTATTATCCACGCTTTACCGGTTCCGGCTTTTGTTCTGCTCATATTCTTTTCATATAACGGACAAGTCCGTACCCCTCATAATTATGGTACCTGCATAAACTTTCTAAAAAAGCGCCTGCAAGTTAAAACTCTTATTCCTCAGGCTGCTGTAAGTCTTCGTTGTTTACAAGCTCACCCTCAACCTTCTCAACATACATATGTCCGTCAAGATGGTCACATTCATGGCATATAGCTCTGGCAAGAAGCTCTGTTCCTTCAAGCTCGAAGGGCTTCATGTCAATATCAAGGGCTCTTACCTTTACATAATTAGGTCTTGTAACCACTCCGGATTTGCCGGGAATGGAAAGGCATCCCTCATATCCCGTCTGCTCTCCTGATGTCTCAATGATAACAGGATTTATGAGAAGATGAGGATCATCACATTCAGGTGAGCAATCTATAACAACAATTCTCTTCAAAACGCCAACCTGCGGCGCTGCAAGACCAACACCATTTGCCTCGTACATAGTTTCAAACATATCGTCTATAAGCTCGCGAATCCTGGGAGTTATTTCCTTAACCTCCTTGCAGGGACGCTCAAGTACGGTGTCACCATATTCTCTTATTTCTCTAAGTGCCATTTTATATCTGCCTTTCTAACACATGAACATGCAAATCATTTACCGATCCACAAATCCAATACATTTTTTAAATTTACACCTCAGTATATCACAGTTAAATTAAATTATATAGATTATTGAATTTCCTCAGGAATTCAATATTCCATAGTTTACATGAAGTTCATGGGGTCAAAATCAAACTGAACCTGAAGCTGTTTCATTATTCCCCGTTTCTCCCAGTCATCAAGTACTGTTTCGAGAAAGTCCTTTATTTTCGTAAGCATTTCAAAATCCTCATGCTTTACATAAATGACCATGCGGTAAATGTCGTTGATCCTGCTGATTGCCGCCATGGCAGGACCTATTATTATCGCATCCTGAATTCGCATTCTGTCGATATAGGCACGAAGGCGGTTTGCTCCTTCTTTTCCAAATCTTTCATCCTTAGCCCACAGCTGAATCGCCAGCATATGAGCAGCAGGCGGATATCTTAAAAGGCTTCTGTAAGATATCTCTTCCTCATAAAAAGCTTTATAATCCTGGGCTTGAGCAGTAAGAATTGCATAATTGTCAGGCTGATAGGTCTGTATCACCACATATCCGGGGTGAGTCCCTCTTCCGGCTCTGCCTGCAGCCTGGGTCAGCAACTGGAAGGTCCTCTCCCCTGCCCTGTAATCTCCTGCATTAAGTGACATGTCGGCCGCCAATATTCCCACCACAGTTACATTGGGAAAATCGTGTCCTTTTACAATCATCTGTGTTCCGACAAGTACATCAGCCTCCTCAGACGCAAAGGCAGAAAGTATCTTTTCATAACTTCCCTTGATCTTCGTGGTATCCGCATCCATCCTAAGAACTCTCGCTTTGGGAAAAATCTTGTTTACTTCTTTTTCTATCTGCTGGGTTCCTGCTCTGAAAGCAGATACATATTTGGATCCGCACTCAGGACAAGTTTTGCTTACCGGCTTCGTATAGCCGCAGTAGTGGCATACCAGCATCCCTCCGCGGTGCTCAGACATCGATACATCACAGTGCGGGCACTTAAACACATACCCGCAGGATCTGCAGGACACGAAGCCTGCCAGACCTCTTCTGTTTATAAAAAGCATGGTCTGATGCCCTGTATCAAGCGCCTCCTGCATCTTTTCCTGAAGACTTCTGCTGAAAATAGATCTGTTTCCGCTTCTAAGCTCTTCCCTGAGGTCAGCGATCTCAACTTCCGGAAGCGTGCCGCCAGTCAGTCTCCTGTTCAGCTCAAAGAGCTTATATTCCCCCTTCTTTGCCCTGTAATAAGCTTCCAGGGAAGGCGTCGCAGAGCCAAGCACCACGCTGGCACCGCCGGGGACAAGCTTTGCCAGCCTGATTGCAGTTTCCCTTGCGTGATACTTTGGCATAGTTTCACTTTTATAAGAGCTCTCATGCTCCTCATCAATTATAATAAGTCCCACATTTGGAAATGGAGTAAACAGCGCGGATCTTGGCCCGATTATAATATCTATGTCGCCATCTCTTGCACGCTGTGCCTGGTCGTATTTTTCTCCAGGCGAAAGAGTGGAGTTCATAACTGAAACTCTCTCTCCAAAGTGCCTGTAGAATCTCATCAGTGTCTGATAGGTAAGGGCTATCTCAGGAATAAGAACTATAGCCTGTTTTCCTCTGGAAATAACCGCATCTATCATTTCTATATACACTTCGGTTTTTCCGCTTCCCGTAATACCATGTATAAGATATGTCCCACGTTTTCCGGCATCATAATCAGAGATCACTTCATTTACGATGCTCTGCTGCTCCATGCTCAGGGTTATATCCTTTTTTCCTATATTTACATTACCAACGGGATTCCTATAGTATTCCTCGCTGTCAACTACGATTATTTCCTTTTCGGAAAGGGCTCTGATCACAGCAGACGATACGTTTAGCTTACCTGTGACCAGTTCATATGGTATGCGCTCTGATGGATCCTCAAGAAGAGCTTCAAGAAGCCTTCCCCTTGCCACCTGATGCTTTTTCATAAAAGTCTCATATAGTTTTTCGGCATCTTCAGAAGATATCCCAAGTCTGATATATCTGTGCACAAGAGTCTTCGCTTTTTTTCTCACCGGAATCACTGTACGAAGCGCGTTTATCATGGTCGATCCGTAGGTCTTGTGCATCCAGGCAGCAAGCTGGACCATTATTCCATCTGCAGACATCTCACCTTCAGCAATATCCAGTATTTCCTTGGTCTTTTCGGGATCAAAATCCGGTTTGTCAGTTATTCCTATAACGTAGCCCAGCCTTCTGGTATTTCCTTTTCCAAAAGGTATACTCACGCTGCTTCCGACACGGATTCTGTCCTTAAGCCTCTCAGGAATAATATACTGAAAAGGTCTGTCCACTTTCTCGTGGGAGATATCGATTATTATGTTTGCAAAAGATAAGCTCCCTGTTTCCATCAAGCCTTTTTCTGTATCTCCTCTAAAATCTCTTTTATAAGAACTCTCTCATCCATAGGATACTTAACGCCCTTAATTTCCTGATAGTCCTCATGTCCTTTTCCTGCAAGAACAATAATATCACCCTGTTCACCATGCTCTATCGCATAACGGATGGCTTCCTTTCTGTCCTCTATCTTAATGTACTCGCCATCAGTCTTTTTCATGCCTGTCTCGATATCGTTCATGATATCCATAGGCTCTTCAAACCTCGGATTATCCGATGTGATGATAGTAAAATCCGCAAGCTTTCCACTGACTTCACCCATCTCGAATCTTCTAAGCTTTGAGCGGTTTCCGCCGCAGCCAAATACACTGATAAGTCTGGTAGGATGATAGTCTCTTAGTGTGCTTAAAAGACTCTTTAGTGCCATAGCATTGTGAGCATAATCTATCATAAGTGTGAACTCATCAGATACTTTGACCATCTCAATTCTTCCCTTCACATGTGCTTTCTTGAGGGCCGCTGCTATTACATCCTCAGAGCATCCAAGATGCTTTGCCACATCAATAGCACAAAGTGCATTATAAACACTGAATCTTCCGGGCGTAGGAACCTGCGCATGCATTTCTATAGTACCTACAGTATCAAACATTACCCCAAGTTCACCGGGTTTATGCAGGTAAGCCAGATTGATGGCACGAAGGTCAGCATCTTCTGAAAATCCGTAGGTTGTAAGCTCACAGGTATGCCCTTTAGTAACCTCTTCCATTCGAGGATCGTCAGCATTGGCAATTCCTGTTTTACACTGTCTGAAAAGAAGTCCCTTGCAATGCATATAATCATCAAAATCCTTATGCTCACCAGGCCCTATGTGGTCAGGCTCAATATTGGTAAAGACGCCAATGTCATAAATAAATCCCTGACTTCTGTGAAGCATCAATGCCTGAGAAGACACCTCCATGACAACTGTGTCACATCCTGCATCTACCATTTTTCTCATATATTCCTGAAGCTCGTAGGATTCAGGTGTGGTATTTTCAGCATGTATATGCTCATCACCTATGATAACTTCTATGGTACCAATAAGTCCGCACTTATGTCCTGCATCCTCAAGCATATTTCTTATGAGATATGTTGTAGTGGTCTTGCCCTTGGTCCCTGTAATTCCCACAGTTTTAAGACTATCAGCGGGATTTCCGAACCATTCTGCAGATATAAATGCCATAGCATATCTGGTACTCTTAACTTTGACTACTACAGTCTGTGATCCTTCCGGAAGCTCAACATCCTTTTCCACAACTATGGCAGCAGCCCCTTTGGAAGCTACCTCTTTTGCTGCAGAATGACCGTCGAAGTTCATCCCTTCAATACATATAAAAAGGCATCCTTCAGTGACCTTTCTATTGTCCTTTACCACCTCAGAAATCTCAACAGCGGACACATCCGCCTGATTGGATGTATTTCCTACAGTTGCTTCATAATCAAGTTTTTTAAGAAGATTCTCTAATTTCATAGCTATTCTTTCCCCTTTTTATAAATTTCTTAAGAATTTCCTAAATAAATCTACTGTTTTTCTTAAGTTTTTGAACACAAACAGTTCACATTTTAAATGTATATTATATTCAAGATAGTTGATGAACTAACTATCTCCCCCTCATAAGAAACCGCAGACACACGCTCCCCAAAGGCGTGTGTTTTGTGGTTTATGGGATAAAATCTTTCAAAATGATCTGAATGCTCTCTTCCCCTCGGAATTCATTTATCTTAGGTTGATAAGCAATCTTAATAATCATTTTATCATGAAAACCTCCGTTATATAGTTTTTCTCTGTTCTGCATACCAAAATTATCATCAAGAAATTCATTCCATCTGTCAAATATGCTTCCAAATACCATCATATCAAAGCAACGGCCTTCCGGATTTTTCACAACTATCTTTGCTACATTTGCATTCTTACCCATAATGCGGCCTTTTACAAGCTCAACCTCTCTGGCTGCAAAAACCGGTTCAGGATTGCCCTGACCAAAGGGTGCAAGAGACTCTATCTCCTTAAGAAGTCCCATGGAAATGAATTTAAGAGGTAGTTCCATATCAAGGCGAACTATCTCCTCAAAGTCATCTTCTGTAAGTTCACTATTCTTATTAAGCATATCATTAAATGCCTCAAGATTGTCCTTAGGAAGTGAAAATCCTGCAGCCATTTTATGTCCGCCATATTTAGTCAGAAGGCTTCTGCATTGACTAAGTGAGTCAAACATGTGATAAGCCTCTATTGATCTGCCGGATCCCTTTACAAGACCTTCTCCGGCATCCGTAAGTACGAACACAGGATGATTAACTTCCTCTCTTACTTTACCGGCTATGATACCGGCAAGTGATTCATGAAGTTTTGGCATATAAATCACCAGAACATCCGGAAGCTTATCGCCATAGTTTTCAAGAATTTCCATGGCTTCGTCCTTGCCCTGCTGAGTCATGTCCTTTCTGCTGTCATTAAGCTCTTTCAGCTCTAGAGCAAGCTCCGCAGCAGCATTGGCATTTTTCTCCGTGAGAAGTTCCAAGCCTCTCATGGCTGAATCAAGCCTTCCCGTCGCATTAAGACAGGGGCCGATCACGAATCCATAAATATAACAGGTCACACTGAAAGGATCTATTTCATTAACCCGCAGAAGTGCCTGCAAGCCCAGATTTTCCGTTCCGGAAATGCAGTTGAAGGATTTTTTGACAATCACTCTGTTCTCATCCTTAAGAGGCATGACATCGCAAACGGTTGCCCAGCCTGCAAATATTGCCATCTCATCAAAGAACTTTCTAAGCTTATCATCTGCTTTTATTCCCATTTTCTCAGTCAGCACCTGAATAAACTTATATGCAACCATTGCGCCGCATATCTCTTTATATGGATATTCATCATCTCTTCGCTTGGGGTCCACCACTGCATCAGCAGGCGGAAGCAGCATCTCATCCTTGTTGTCACCGGCATAGCTCACTTCGTGATGGTCTGTGACAACAACTGTCATTCCAAGCTCTTTTGCATGTGCGATCTGGTCTATGGCAGCGATCCCGTTATCGCATGTAATTATTGTTTTCTTGCCGTCCTCATGAGCCTTATTCACAAGATTGATACTAAGACCATATCCGTCATTAATTCTATGGGGCAAAACCACATCCACATCACCACCACATAGCTTGATTCCTGATAACAGAATGTATGAAGAACATACGCCATCCACATCATAGTCGCCAATAATCCTTATGGCATCACCGGCCTCAATGCTTTTCCTCATTATATCTGCGGCAAGATCTATATCCTTCAGCAGATGAGGATCATGAAGATACTTTTCATCAGCTCTTATATACATCTCTATATCTTCATCCCTGTAAACATCTCTGTTCCTCAATATTCTAGCCACTATAGGGGATATTCCGTGCTCTTTGGCAATTTTATTAAAGTCTGCCCCTTTTCTGATTTCTATCCACTTTGCCATTTAGTACCTCTAAGATAAAAAAAATATAGGCTGCCGCAATAGCGGCAGCCCCTCAGTATTTATTTTGTAAATTTCTTTTTTAGATCAAGCCATATCGGTGAAGCGATAAATATTGATGAATATGTACCTGCTACTACGCCGACCATAAGAGGAAGTGCAAAGAAACGGATATCCGGCACACCAAATATGAACAATGCAAGAACCATGATGAAGGTTGTTATTGATGTAAACATGCTTCGTGTAATTGTCTGGCTTACTGACTTGTTAACAAGCTCTTCAAGCTGATCCTGACGATTCAGGAATACATGATTCTCACGGATACGGTCGAATGTAACGATGGTATCGTTTATTGAATAACCGATAATTGTAAGAATTGCTGCGATAAATGTACCGCCAACCTGAATTCTTGTAAGTGCATAACATGTAATAACGATAAGAGCGTCATGTGCAAGTGCGATAATAGCTGCAGCACCGAACTTAATATCTCTGAATCTGATCCAGATATAAGCAAGCATAAGAATAAGTGCAATTATCATAGCTGATGTAGCATCTGCACGCATCTCGTTACTGATTGTAGAACTGATACTCTCAGCTGCTATGTTCTCAGCAGGTACTGAATAATCTGTCTTGAACATATTATCTACAGCTTCTCGCTGGTCAACTGTAAGAGTAACTGTCTTGAAGATAACCTGGTTAGAACCAGCAACTGTCTGAATCTGAACAGAATCAACTCCTGTAAGACTCTTGATCTTGGGAACTATCTCGCTGTCAAGCTTCTCAGTTGTCCACTGCTCATTGAAGGTTACGCTTGTGGATGTACCACCTACGAAGTCAAGGCTGTAGTTAAATGCGCCTTCTCCTCTGCCGCCGTTAACTCCCATTACCACAAAGCCGATAATGATGATTGCTACAGAAATGCCATAGAACATCTTTCTCTTAGTAGTGAAGTCAAATATTTTAAGTTCTTTAGCTTTTCCATACCACTTCTTGTCTTCAAATCCAAGACCATAGAAGATATTTGAAATAGCTCTTGTAACAAAGAGAGCTGTAAACATTGATACTACAATACCAAGTGCAAGTGTTGAAGCAAATCCCTTAACAGTACCTGTTCCGCGAAGGCCAAGGATTGCTGCTGCAATAAGAGTTGTTATATTACCATCAAGGATAGCTGAAAGAGCTTTTCCGTAACCTGCCTTGATAGCTGCTTTAACATCCTTACCACCTGCTATCTCTTCTCTTATACGTGCAAATACAAGCACGTTGGCATCAACTGCCATACCTACTGAAAGGATGATACCTGCGATACCGGGAAGAGTAAGTGTGATCTCAAATGCTGAAAGAAGTAAAACTTCCAGTCCGCAATAAAATGCAAGTGCGATACTTGCTGCAAAACCAAGCAGCTTATAGAAGATGATCATAAACAGGATAATTGCAATGAAACCTGCAATTGCTGCAATCATACTTGTGTGGATAGCATCAGAACCAAGCTGTGCTCCTACAACGTTTGAACGAAGCTCGTTAAGCTGAAGCTTAAGTCCACCGATACGGATCATTGATGCAAGATTGGATGCATCCTCGAAAGTCTTTTCACCGGTGATGATCGCACGTCCGTCCGTAATCTCAGCCTGTACATTGGGAACTGAGATAAACTCACCATCATAATAGATGCCAATTGACTCACCGTTTGCAAATGCCTTCTTTGTAGCCTCTGCAAATGCCTTCTTACCGTTCTCGGTAAACTCAAGTGATACTACTACTTCCTGAGTGTTGGCTGTGCCTGAGTTCTGATAACCTGCCTCAGCATTAGCCACATCCTCACCCTTAAGGACGATTGAACCGTCTGCTTCAAGTTCCTCGATGGTCTTGTTGAGTGAATATCCGATCTGACCATCCTCTGAAAGAACGAAGTTGCCTTCCTCATCCTGTGTAAAGCCTGAGTTGTAAGTGTAATTCTCATTACCTTCGCTGTCAGTCTGAGCTATGAAGTAGAGATTACCGGGCTGACCAAGTTCCTCAAGGATCTTATTGGCATCTGTAACACCGGGAATCTCGATGTTGATACGATTTGAACCTTCCTGATAAACCTGTGACTCTGTGCTGTACTGATCTACACGCTGCTGGAGCTTATAGATTGTATCAGACATATCTTCAGCACTGGGTGTTCCATCACCAAGTACTTCATAGGTGATACTAACACCACCTGCAAGATCAAGTCCGAGATTGATACTCTTAAGTGATCCTGACTTATCGCTTCCAAGGCCGTACACTGATGTGTAACCAAGACCGCCGAGTAGCAAAATTGCTACAAGTAAAGCGATTACTGATTTTACTCTTTTCATTTTTTCACCCTCCGTTATACTCATTCGGCCTGTGCCGCTTTAATCATGATTGCGCACTCAACACGCTTTCTCTGAAGCTCACATCCCGTATGATAGGTTGTATTTATATCGCCATTGAAATTATAGGCGTTTGCAGCACAACCACCGCTGCAATAATATCTTGCAAAGCACTTCTGACACTCTGGTCTGGAGTACACATTGCTCTCTTTAAACTGTTTTTGAATATCAGGTCGTGTGATTCCTTCAAAAACATTACCCATAATAAAATCTTCATTACCAACAAACTGATGGCAGGGATAAAGATCTCCCCAGGGTGTAACACCCAGGTATTCACATCCCGAACCGCATCCTGAAAGTCTCTTGGCAACACATGGACCACCTTCAAGGTCGATGTTGAAGTGGAAGAAATTAAAGCCCTTTCCTTCCTTCTGTCTCTGAAGATAGAACTTGGCAAGTTCATCATACTGCTCGCAAAGATACGGAATATCTTCTTCCTTGATAGCATACCAATCTTCCGGCTTAGCTACAACAGGTTCAACCGAAATCTGTTTGAAGCCCAGGTCTGCAAGATGCTTAACATCCTCACAGAAATCCAGATTATTGTGCGTAAAGGTTCCTCTGACGAAATATCTGAGCTGATGTCTGCTCTCTGCCACCTTCTTAAACTTGGGAACTATATTGTCGTAAGTACCCTGTCCGCCACGCATCGGGCGCATCTTATCATTGACTTCCTTACGTCCGTCAATTGAAAGAACGATGTTGCCCATCTCCTTATTGGCAAATTCAAGTATCTCATCTGTCAGAAGAGTTCCGTTTGTTGTAAGTGTGAAACGGAAATTCTTATCATGCTCTTTTTCAAGGCTTCTGCCGTATTCAACTATTTTCTTAACCACATCCCAGTTTAGAAGCGGCTCACCACCAAAGAAATCAACCTCAAGGTTTCTTCTGCTGCCTGAGTGCTTAATAAGGAAGTCAAGTGCTGCCTTACCTACCTCTTCGGTCATAAGTGCTTTTCTTCCGTGGTATTCGCCCTCATCAGCAAAACAGTATTTACATCTGAGATTACAATCATGAGCTATATTAAGACAGAGAGCCTTGATTACGGTATCTCTCTCCTTAAATTCCTCAACATAATTCTCATATACATCATCCGTATACAAAACTTCGCCTCTGCGAAGCTCAAGTATATCGGATATAGCATCACTTATATCCTCTGTGCTGTACTGTGAAAACTGACCAGCCATTTCAGAAACAAGTTCTTCTAAAAGTGCCTCATCACTTACAGCCTCTGCGCCCTTTGCAGTAATATCTGCAGAACCAAAGCGCTTGATCAGATTCTCTTCCACGGGGTGGATGAGATCAAAAACAATGTCATCCACAACGTGAACAGAACCACTGTTTACATCCAGAACAATATCATATCCGTTGTTCTTGTATGCATGTACCATATAAAATTCTCACTACCTTTTCTAATTAAAATTAGCAAAAAGCTTCCCAAGCCCTTTGCCGGTATAGTTTTCATAAATCAAGCAGCGGCATGGCCGCTGCCTGGTTTTAAAAAACTATTTAGTTAAACAATTATTACTTAGCAACCTGCTCGCAGCTCTGGTTACCAACTGTGCAGGAAGTCTTGCAGGCAGACTGGCAAGATGTCTGGCATTCGCCGCAGCCACCCTTCTTCATAGACTCCTTAAGATTTCTTGTTGCAAGTGTCTTTACATGCTTCATAATACGTCTCCTTTTCATTCAGGAATAATACTGAAAAACAACAGTTTTCCACAATTCAGTAGTATATCATAATTTCCGCACTGCGAAAAGCAACTTTTTAGTATTTAACTAATTATTTTGCTACTTCTTCAAGTGACTGTTCCATCTCTGCAACACTTTCCTTCTCTTCAAAAGCCCCTTCCGGAATATAAACAAGAACATCTGTAATTCTGTTTCTCTTTATGGCGCTTGCAGTAAGCTCAACTCCATTAGGAAGCCTTGTCGTCTCTCCTCCTCTGGGAAGTCTGTCCAGACTCTCGATCATAAGTCCGCCTATGGAATCATAATCATCTGATTCAAAAGCTGTTCCAAGAGCATCGTTGACATCGTCCAGTTTCATATTTCCTTCCACCAGGAATCTTCCATCGCCAAGCTCTCTTATCTGCTCTTCCTCGTCAGAGTCATACTCATCTCGTATTTCACCTACAATCTCTTCAAGAAGATCTTCAAGAGTTATCATTCCGACCGTTGCGCCGTATTCACTAAGCACAAAAGCAACATTTTGAGCATTTTTTCTCATCTCCATAAGAAGATCCGCGGTCTTTTTATATTCGTAGGTATAATATGCTTCACGAAGGTAATCGCTTATCTTGAAATTGTCCTTATCTGATACAAGTACCATGTCCTTGATATTTATAAGACCAATTATGTTGTCCTGATTATCCTCATAAACAGGGATTCTTGTATACATCTCCTGCTTAAAAACACGCATCACCTCGTGATATTCCGCGTCTGAGCTGACACAGCTCATATCTATCCTGGGAATCATTACATCTTTAGCAACAGCGTCCGAAAACTCAAACACGTTGTAGATCATTTCCTTTTCACCGCTCTCAATGACACCGTCCTCGTGGCTTACATCAACATATGTCTTAAGCTCGTTTTCAGTCATAAGCTGATGATTGTTCTTATCTACTCTTAAAATCCCAAGCACAATATCAGCAATTGCATTAACTATCCAGATCACGGGCGTGAGTATTCTCATTATCAAAAGGATTATGCCGGAGTAAAAAAGTGCCATGTTCTCTGCATAAGTTGTAGCAATAGTCTTGGGAATTATCTCACCTATGATAAGCACCACTATTGTAAGGACACCGGTTCCCAGGCTTATAGCCCAGTCTCCCCAAATCCTTTGGACATATATCGTAGCAAGCGCTGAAGCTGACAGATTGACTATGTTGTTGCCAATCAAAACAGCAGAAAGCATTTTCTGGTAATCGTCAAGAATCTTCTGAACCCTTATGGCGCGCTTGTTATTCTCGCCAACAAGTGCTTTGATCCTGACTCTGCTGACACAGCTCATGGCAGTCTCCGCAGAAGAAAAAAAAGCAGACAAAAATACAAGAAGAATCAATATGATCGTCTGTATTATATTCTGTTGCAAATCAGTAACCTCCTGTAAAAAACATTTTAATCTTTGTTATCTACTATATCAAAAATATCGGAAGGTTTCTCGGCAAAAATTGTTCCGCCTGCCTCAATCTGCTCCTGCCTCGTCCTAAAGCCCCACGCAACGCTTATACAGGGCATCCCTGAATTTTTTGCAGTGTTTATATCCACATCGGAATCTCCGACATATATACACTCATCAGCAACAACCCCGAGTATCCTCATGGCCTCTATTACAGTATCCGGTGCAGGCTTCTTTTTTATGTCCTTTGTCTCACCGATTGCCACATCTATAGTGTCCTTAAAATACAGCTCTGCAAGCTCTTTTGTGGCATCCATGAATTTATTTGAAACAATGGCAAGCTTATATCCATGTTCCTTAAGTTTTTGCAAAACCTCGGGAATCCCATCATATGGTCCGCTGTTATCGTTGCAATGCAGCTTATAATGCTGCTTAAAGTCACTAAAAATCGTCTCGAACTCAGGATTGTCAAGTCCTCCCGGTATGCATCTTTCCATTAACTTTTGTACGCCATTCCCGACTCTGTACTGAATCTCATGAAGACTGCAGGTATCAATTCCATGCTTTGAAAGTGCATAATTGGCACTGTTTTTCAGATCCTCAAGTGTATATAGAAGTGTTCCGTCGAGATCAAAAATGACTGCTTTATATTTTGACATTTATGCTGTTACTACCTTTCCTTCTCCCATCTTAGAGATTACTTTTTTCTTGATTATAAAATAGCTGATAAGATGTGCTGATGCCGTTATAAACCAGGTCACAGGGTATGAAACGTACAAAACGGTAAGGTTATGATATACTCTGAAAACCGTTAATATCCAAACTATTCTGAGGCCACATGCGCCTACAATGGACACAATCATTGGTACAGTGGAATAGCCCATTCCTCGAAGGCTTCCGCAGATAACATCCATACATCCGCAAAGGAAATACAAGGTACAGATAACAGCCATACGCTGCACTCCATACTGAATTGTCGCAGGTTCTTTGGTATATATGGCAACAAGTCTGTCTCCAAACAGATAGAATAAATTACCCATCAAAACACCTACAATAACCACAATTGCAAGGCAGGTTCTCAGAACCTTTCCGATCCTGTCAGGCTTGTTGGCACCCACATTCTGACTTGTAAATGAGACGCACGCCTGATAAATCGAGTTCATAGCCATATATACAAATCCCTCCAGGTTAGCTCCTGCGGCACTTCCTGCCATGGCAACCGAGCCGAATTCGTTGATTGAAGACTGAATAAGAACATTGGAAAATGAAAATATTGTTCCCTGAAGTCCTGCAGGAAGTCCCACACGTATGATCCTCACAGCCTTATCGCCATTAACCCGGATTCTGCTCAGGTCAAGCTTATAGATCTCTTCAGTTTTTACAAGAGCCTTTACTATAAAAAGTGCTGACACAGTCTGCGCCAGAATGGTTGCAAGAGCTACTCCGGCAACATTCATATTCAGTCCCACAACAAAGATCAGATTAAGAACAACATTAATAACTCCTGCATTCATGAGGTAATACAGAGGTCTTCTTGTATCGCCTGCTGCACGAAGGATGGCCGCCCCGAAATTGTAAAGCATTGTTACCGGCATCCCGATAAAATATATTCGCATATATGTAGTGGATAAATCTATAACTTCCTCAGGTGATCCCATGAGTTCAAGAATAGGTCTTGCTGCCACGACACCAATTACGGCTATTATCACACCTCCTATTAGTGCAAGAGCCACAGTGGTATGAACTGTCTCGTCCATCTCTTTTTGTTGTTTGGAGGCAAAATATCTGGCAGCAAGAACATTGACACCTACAGACAGGCCCATGAATACACTAAGGAGCATATTGATGACTGATCCTGTTGATCCAATAGCCGCAACGCAGTTAGCACCCAGAGTCTGGTCTCCCGAAAACTGGCCAACAACTACTATGTCTGCTGCATTAAAAAGAAGCTGCAGCACACTGGAAATTATCAGCGGAACGGAAAAAAGGAGAATCTTCGGAAGAAGAGCCCCCTTAGTCATATCTATTTCGTATTTCTTATTTATATTACTCATTTTACTACCTGTTTATTATCACTCGCCAAGTTCTCTGCTCAATGAAACTCAAAGCCTTCCGCTATGGGAAGGCCTGTGTCTTTTATTCTCAGCTAATGAAGCGGGTTTTATACCTCTATCAGTGCTTAAGTTCTGTTTTGTAGAAATCCTTGAACTCATCATAGCCCTGAGCTGTGAGCTGTTCCTTCTGGAATTTTTTGTTTTTATTCATATGAACAACCAGAACCTGTCTGCCCTCTGCTCTCTCCTTCTGAGCCTCTGCGATAATCTCAGAGAGTTGCTCGCCGCCAATGCCTTTCTCTACAAGGAATGCTACCTTTGCCTTTTCATCAGGAATCTTGAAGCCCTCATCCATCATTATCATGATGATGCGCTCAAATCCGATTGAGAATCCGCAGGCAGGTGTATCCTGGCCTGTAAATTTGCCTACCATCTTGTCATAGCGTCCGCCGCCACCGCAGCTTCCGCCATACTGTGGCATGGCAACCTCGAAAATAGTTCCTGTATAGTAACTCATTCCACGAACAAGTGTGGGATCGAAAACAAGCTCAAACTCCGCACTCTTTGTAGCATCTACGCTTGCAATGATCTCCTGAAGGCTGTCCTTTACGTCAGCGTCAAGATAATCTCCCAAAGTCTCTGCAAGGAAGCTGATTCCTTCGATGGCTCCTTTTCCTTCCACATTTTTGAAAAGATCAAGATATTTATCTATATTTTCTTTTGCAAAGCCATCCTTTTCAAGCTCCTCTGCCACTCCCTCAAGACCAATTTTATCCATCTTATCGAGAGTTATGAAAACAGAATCATAGCTTTCCTCAGGAAATCCGCTATAGGCAGCCATAGCCTTAAGCATACGTCTCTCATTTATCCTGATCTGGAATCCCTTAAAACCAAGTCTTCCAAGTGTAGTTGTTGTAGCAAGGATAAGCTCTATCTCAGCCAGATTTGTAGGCTCACCGAGAATATCGATATCGCACTGCATAAACTGACGATATCTGCCCTTCTGAGGTCTGTCAGCTCTCCATACATAGCCCATCTGAAGTGCCTTAAAGGGTGAAGGCAGCTCATTCTGATGATTGGAATAGTACCTTACAAGAGGCACTGTCAAGTCATAACGAAGTCCTGAATCAGTGAGATCATTCTCTTCCTTTGCGCTTTCAAGCTTGAGCTTTTCTCCTCTTTTCATGATCTTGAAAATTAGCTTTTCATTTTCACCGCCCTGCTTACTGTTAAGGTTTGCAAGAGACTCAACACAGGGAGTGTCAATTGATGTAAAGCCAAAGCCTGCATAGGTATCCTTAATAATACCAATCACATAATCTCTAAGCTTCATCTCCTCAGGGAGAATATCCTTCATGCCTGTCACAGGCTTCTTTATAAGTGCCATTTAAAAAACCTCTTCTTTCTTTTTGGATTACGAACCTGTTTTTGCGTAAGTAATTTCACTCACAGCCAGTTGAGTGGATTACTGAGCGTTCGTGCTCTTTTTACTATTTCTTCACGATTGTGCTTTATATAGAATTCCAGCGCAGCGATCTCTTCCTCGCTAAAGCCATCATGTTTCAGGATTTTATAGCCGGGAATAATTCCCTCTGCAGTATCATCCTCCCGCAGATTTCTTCGTCTTGAAAAGTATATTCTTATAAAAGTCTTTCCTGACTTGGACGTAAGAAATCCCGTCTGCGTCATCTTAAGTTCCTGACCAAAATTTTTAGTCATACTATCCCCCATAAGCACAACCATCCATCATATGCTATGACAATTTGTTCCTATCAACATGTCATAAAGTTATACATCTCATCATATCATAAAGCCATACATCAAGACATAATAAATGGATGAGCAAAAAAAAGCAAGAAATCTTAAATTCTGCTGACAAAAAGCGTAAAAATTATTTTTTAATCCTCAAAGAATTCAAAAAGTCTTTTCCTGTAATCAGGTGCAGTATCAAACGCAGCATGGCCGTATCCAATATACATATATAATTTAAAATCCGGTCTATGTTCCAGATTTTCAGCTATTTCCATAGTAGCATCGGAATCAAGAACCGTATCCTCATAAACTCCGAGAGCCAGTACCGGGCACTCTATCTTCTTAAGTCCATCTGTTACGTTAAAGTTCTTAATGCTGCGGGCAAGTATTATAAACTTGCGTAGCTCTTCCTTTGTTACTGTCTTACTTACTTCATTAAAATATTCCGTTAGCTGCTCATACACTGCAGGCGGGTATATTTTCTTCGCAAATTCCTGATAAAGCCCACGGGGATCATTTGCTTCTGCAAGGCTTATCCATTTATCAATGACCGCCTGCTGCTGCGGCTGTATATGTGATGAAGTGGATCCAAGTCCCAGTTTTTTCACAAGTCCGGGATATTCCATAGCAATCACCATAGCTATCATTCCACCCTGGGATGCTCCAAACATATAAGTATCCTTAAGCCCCAGCTCCTTCATTGCGATTGCTGTATCTTTGGCCATGTCCTGAATGGAATAATCCGAAGGAATCTCTTTTCTTCTATCAAAGACATATGTCGTATAGACATCATTCATTTCTCCATAGCTTGCCTCTATAGCATTAGCAGAACTCATAACACTCTGAACGCTAAGTCCCGGCAATACCACAAATATCCTGTCTCCTCTGCCAAACTTGCAGTAATCCATTTCAAAATCATTTGTCTTTACACATAACACCTCAGCCATATGCCCCCCTCTGAACAATACAACCTGAAAACTGTTTCTAATTAAAGCACTTAAGTATTATAAAGCTTAACGCAAGCGCATTTGTTTAAAGCACAGTTACCAGATTTCTGCCTGATTTTTTGGATGTATAGAGTGCCTTATCAACACGCCTGAATGCATCATCGAAGCTATCATCTTTCTTAAACTGAGTTACTCCGATAGAACAGGTAATATGTCCCACCTCTGGAAACTCTGTTTTCTCTACTATTTTGCGAAGTCTCTCGGCGCAAGGCAAAAGCTCATCCTCAGCCTTACCGGAGCATATGATAACAAATTCCTCACCGCCCCATCTGCCAACAGATGCCTTCTTACCTTCTACAGCTTCAGTCAGTATTTTTGCAAATGTCTTAAGTGTAATATCTCCAACCGAATGTCCGTAGGTATCATTTACGTTCTTAAAAAAGTCAAGATCCAGCATAACAAGCGAAAGCGGCTGCCCATCCTTTCTGAAAACCTCCAGGGCATTGGCTATCTCTGTCTTAATGCCGCCATAATTGTATATTCCGGTTAGTGCATCAGTAACAGCAAGCTCCTCGTATGTCTTTAAGGTAGCCATCAGGTCTTCAGCATCATCATTGATATCCTGTACCATGAATACAAATCTGAAGTCATCCTCAACAGTTGTCTTGGTTCTGCTGAATATGAGCTTAACCCAGATATATTTCCCTTCCAGATTCATCATCATACAGTCAAAAGAGGTTGTACGTCCGGGCGCCAGATTTTCCTTGAGATATTCAGGATCTGTCATCTTTAAAAACTGGGCTTTATCCTCTGACCATATCATATTTACGGTCATAAGACGCCATTCCGAATACTTAATAGTAGAGTTGATAGTATCATCAGAAATTTCTGTAACACTAATGCTGCTAGTGGTATCTTCCATAAGATCCACGTACATCGAAAAAAGATAAGTATTCTGAATGGTATTCACCTTTCTGGTGGTCATAAACTCTTCAACGCTCTCTCCGTCATCAAGTTCATTCATAACCAGAATATACTTCCCGATTCCCTTAATAGGATATACAGTCATCTGAATGAAATGCGGTGTATCATTTTCACCCACAAATATCTTAAATCTTCTACTGTACTTTCCTTCAAAATTACCATAATAAGAGGTAAATGCTTTGTACTCGTCAGTTATCTCTTCGTTTGAATCACTGATCCTGAACCAGAGCTTTTGGATAAGCTCTTCATAATCTCCCTGTTCAGCGATATAATTCCCAAAAATACCGCCGCGCTTTAAAGCTTTATATTTCTTACTTGTGACATCAACCATCACAATAGAATCAATATCATCGCGAAGGAGCTCCATTCCCTCGTCCAATGAATAGTCTTCAAGTATTGTGTTGCTCATACTCTTAAACACCCCTACAAAATTATTTAATCTTATCTTAACATCCCCAAAGCTATTGTGCAAAAATTTTTTTATTCGCTCACACCGGTAACACTTACATTTTCAAGTCTTGTTAGTGCCGGAATATTGAAATTGTCGTACTGACGCTTTTCTTTTGACATATACATATCATTCACAAAATCTACCATGCAGCCTGATATAGACCCTCCGCTTACAGGTGTGACCTTTTCGCCGTCATGATAATATCCCAGTCTTATCTCTCCGGCTATATCTCCTGAAATTGAATCAACCGCAAAATCAGAAAATTCAACTATTTCGAGATACTTACCGCTTCGTATCTCCTCTGCGGTTTTTGTTCCGCCTGATACATCAAAATTGCAGGCAAGATATGAATCCTTAATATCGAGATAATATCTGAATCTTCTGCCACCAAAGAAGGTCTCAGGTACATTTTTATCAAGCACGATCATATCTCTAATTACAGCGCCTTCCTCATCAACATCGAAATTTTTGGATGAGTTGGGAAGGTACTTAACTGCAGAAAGTGTAACCTTATCGCCCTTAGCCTTAGGTGCGATGTCTTTTCCTATTTCCCAGTCAGAATACTTGCTGTATATAAATCCGGCATTGCATTTTTCAGCAAACCAACTGTAAATATTTACCGCATCGCTTGTAGGAAATACAACTGCTGCCTTTCCAAGCTTCGGAGTAGGCTTAGCTATAAGCTTGTCCTTTCCATATCTTAAAACCTCTGCGATATCCTTCTTGAGATTTTCAGCGTCACAGCTTCCTGCCTTATACATGCGGTAGAGCTCAATCTCATGCTCACCGTCTCTGGCGTTAACAACCACCTCTACCATAGATGAGGGGTATTCGAAGGTGATGTCTATTCCCTCTGAATTAATAAAACGTCTCTTATTCTTTTCAGCAAAAATCTCATATGAATTGATGTACTCTGTGTCGGTCTCAGGAACCGCTTTCATAGCCTCTACAAAGTTCACCGCTATCTTAGATACATCTACAACCTGTGCCTTTGATGTTTCATAAACCTCAGGCTTATTGAGCTCATAGAAAGGATTCTTGACGTTTTCGGCCCTTTCTATCAGTTTGTTTATCTCTTCCTTTATCTCTTCCTCCGAGAGAGTAGGATAAATCTCACCTGAAGCGCTGCCAAGCATCTTACCATCGTCAAGCTTTTTGAACACCTTTACATTTATGTGTTCAACATCGCGAACTCTGTTCTGATCAAGCCTGTGCCCGATAAAATAGAATTCGTATGCAAGAGTTGTCGTATCTGTAATCTCAAAGCCATCAGCTGAGGACGCCTTGAGTATTTCTAATATTTTGTCAGTCATTATCTGTGTCCTTCCTTAATTTTGGCAAATAGTTACGACGGAATATTTTTCATCGTCCTAAATTCTTATCCAAGTCTTGCAACAGCCTTAAGATATGGACCGCCATCCGAAACCTTGACCCATTCTTTATGGCCTTTGCCGCATCCGCCGTTACCAAAGGACTCACGGTCTGTACTAACCATGGATATTGAGCCGAGAAGATCCGGTACATAGCCTGTCATTACCACAGGTGCTACCACTTTTCCCGTAAATTTGCCATCAATGATCTCGCGTCCCCTTGCAACTATGCACTGTATTCCCCAGTGCTTGGGATCTTCCATACCTGAGAACATTCCCTCCAGGTAGTATCCCTTCTTAACTGAGGCGATCATATCTTCCTTGGAGTCACTTCCGCTATCAAACATTGTGTTGGTCATTCTGGTGTAAACCTTGTGCTCGAAGTTCTCACGTTTGCCGTTACCTGTAGGTTTTGTACCAAGTCGAAGGGCTGCAAGTGCATCGCAGACTCCTGTCTTAAGGATTCCATGATCTATCTCTGTCACATCACCTGCAAGTGTGCCCTCGTCGTCAAAAGCATAGCTTGCAACATCCACAACACAGTTGGCTCCTTCATGCATTGACACAAGGTCAGAGCCCACACGTTTGTCGATGTATTCTGCCCCAAGCGCTCTTTTTTTCACAAACATATCCATCTCAACGCCGTGTCCGAAAGCTTCATGAGCGATAAGTCCGGTAACCTCAGGGCTTGTAATGATCTCATATTCCCCCGGAACAACAGGAGAAGCATCAAGCATATCTCCAACGGCATTTACCGCAACCTCAACCTTAGCCTCAAGGCCGTCAAGAATGCCCACACCGGTGCGTCCGGAAACTCCCTCGATAGTCATGGTGTTTCTGCCGTTTTTAGCACCGATAGCCAGAATTGTACCCTCTGTATAGACATAGCTCTGTCGCATGTCTCTGTTTTTCGTAAGGAACATCTTGCAGACATGAGTTGACTTGGCTGATGCGGGAGCATCAATGATAAAGTCCTTCATGGAAGCAGCCTTGTCACTGTAGCTCTGAAGCTTCTCCATAAGAGCGCCAAGATCTACATCCTCAGGCATAATGTCTGTTTCCATCTCTGTGAAAAGCTCATAAGGCTCATCATCAAGCTTCTTTGTATCAAATATCTCTGTGGAAGTCCTCTCTATTATTGCGAGCTGGTCATCAAGGATTGTCCTAAGCTTTGCAGCCATTGCATCGATATCGTTGTCAGGTTTATTGAAAGAATACTCGCTGTAAAGACCGCCCTTATAAACTCTGACAACGCATCCTCTCTCTGTTGTCATGTTTTCGCCGGTAATTGTCTTACTCTTTTGTGATGCCTGAATCCCAAATCCCTTGGAATCACTGGCGAGTATACTTACATAATCATAACTCCCGGAGAGTATCTCAATGAGCTTTTTAAGGCTCGGTGCGAGGCTCTCGAGATATGATGAAAATTTTGCCTTCATAAAATATCCTCGTCTTTCTGTTTAATCCGAGTGTGCCACAAGTATTTATAAGCATTCACTCAGGGTAAAATTATAGCAAACTGAATCGTCAAATACCACTATATAAGTAAAAAGGGCACCCACATTTTATGCGGAGAGCCCCTAAAATATGTTACTTACTTATCAGTTACAAATCCTTAACCGAAAATCAGTTAAGCGCTGTCCCCTTTTTGCGGGCTATAGCTGCGATATCTTCATATTCCTTTTTTTCACGCTTAACCCCATACCCACTGACTTCCTTTACTCGTATCTCTCCATCAGAAGTACTTATTGTTTTTTCCTCGCGGTTAAGTATGTATCTCTTACAGATGTTCTCTCTGATACCGATTGTTGTTGTATACCTGAATATTTTTCTGACCAGTTCTTCCTTTTTATTCTCCTTGCATAATACTGTAAGCATTGTGCCCGGACGGTTTTTCTTCATTCCTATGGCTGTGGTGAAAACGTCAAGCGCTCCATCCTCCATAAGTCTCTCCATTGCAAACCCTATCGCTTCGGGTGTCATATCATCGAGATTGCATACCAGCTCGGTAATGGTGTCTGTTGGTGTAGCTGTTTGTGTTGTTGACATATTTGTTGGAGCATCTGCCGGAATTTCTGATGCTGTGGCTGCTGACGTTTTTGTTGGAGCATCTGCCAGAGTATCCGGTGATGTGGCTGCTGACGTTTTTGTTGCAGCATCTTCCGGAGTATCTGATGCTGCGGCTGCTGACGCTTTTGTTGGAGCGTCTGCCGGAGTATCTGATGCTGCGGCTGCTGACGTTTTTGCTAGAGCGTCTGCCGGAGTATCTGATGCTGCGGCTGCTGACGTTTTTGCTAGAGCGTCTGTCGGAGTATCTGATGCTGCGGCTGCTGACGTTTTTGCTAGAGCGTCTGCCGGAATTTCCGGTGTTGTGGCTCCATCAACCGTTTCTCCTACAAATACTCTCACACAATTTGCCTGAGGGAAGTCCTTCTTTCCCATACCATAGCCTATTTTACTTACGCTCATAACGGGCTGCGCACCATATTCTGTCGCAAAATACCTGATAAGAGCAGCACCTGTAGGTGTGCAAAGCTCTCCCCTGACATCGCCGCTGTAGAAAGGTATTCCCCTTAAAAGCAGCGCTGTAGCAGGTGCAGGAACCGGAAGTATTCCATGTGCGCATCTGACCTGCCCGCTTCCTACGTGAATGGGTGATACAACCACTTTTTCCGGCGCAAGCTCATGCATTAGGAGACATGCCGCAGCTATATCTGCAATTGCATCAAGTGTACCCACTTCATGAAAATGAATCTCTGCTACATCTCTGCCATGAACTTTGCTCTCAGCATCGGCAATCAATCTATATACATTCAAAATGTCAGCTTTAACTGCCTCATCCAGATTCAATGCCTCCACTATATGCTCTATTTCCTTCATACCTCTGTGGTGATGGTGATGATGATGGTCATGATTGTGGTGTTCATGATCATGATCGTGGTTGTGATTGTGATCATGTTCATTGTCATGATAGTGTTCATGGTCATGGTCGTGAGAATCATGGTTGTGACTATGTTCGTGATCATGGTCGTTGGAATCATGGTCATGACTATGCTCGTGATCGTGGTCGTTGGAATCATGGTCGTGACTATGCTCATGATTGAGGTCGTTGGAATCATGGTCATGACTATGCTCGTGATCGTGGTCGTTGGAATCATGGTCATGACTATGTTCGTGATCGTGGTCGTTGGAATCATGGTCGCGACTATGCTCATGATTGTGGTCGTTGGAATCATGGTCGTGGCTATGCTCGTGATTGTGGTCGTGGCTATGCTCGTGATCGTGGTCATAGGAATCGTGGTCATGTTCGAAACTGCTAACACAGTCATAAGCCACATCTGCACTTGCTTCTTCCTCACCATTTACAATTACATTCATGTGGCTGCCTACAATACCACATTTTTCACTTTTTTCCAGATTAAAGGATACTCCCGGAATACCAATTCCTGAAATCTTGTTTAATATCTCGACTTTATCATCACACAATTCCAAAAGTGCCGCAGAGAGCATATCTCCCGCAACACCCATCTTGGTTTCTATATACAGTGTTTTCATGCTATTCCTCTCTAAATTATCCTTGTATTGAAGTATATCTTTGATATAGCTTATACCAAATTAAATTGTATCACATTTAAATTAAAAACACTACTATCTTCTTAATAATCTTCATTTTGTTGTATTTCATTGTGATTAATCCATCATTATGTTGTTCATCTATTATTTTGCTGTTCATCTATTATTTTACTGTTCATCTATTATTTTGCTGTTGCTCACTCATTATTTTGTTGTAGTTCATCTACTATTTACAGTTTTAATAATATGGATGAATAATAAACATTATTTGGGTAATATTTTATCATTAATGCATTATGCTTTCATACAAATTTGAAATATTTCTTTATATGGATGAATTGCATATCATATCCTGATAAATTATTGCCGCTTTTGCGTATTCTTTTCATCCTTTTCTTTCATTTTTCCTTTTTAAGATGAACTGCATGTCATATCCCGATAAATTGTTAGCACTATTTCGTATTTCTTTCATCTTTTTCTTTCAATTTTCCTTATTTGGATGAACTGCATGTCATATCACGATAAATTATTAGCACTATTGCGATTTCTTTCATCTTTTTCTTTCATTTTTCCTTTTTTGGATGAACTGTATGTCATATCACGATAATTTGTTAGCACTATTTCGTATTCCTTTCATCCTTTTCTTTCATTTTTCCTTATTTAGATGAACCGCATGTCATATCCCGATAAATTATTAGCACTATTGCGTATTCCTTTCATCCTTTTCTTTCATTTTTCCTTATTTGGATGAATCGCATATCATATCCTGATAATTTATTGCCGCTATTACGTATTCCTTTCGTCCTTTTCTTTCATTTTTCCTTTTTTGGATGAACTGCATGCCATATCCCGATAATTTGTTAACACTATTGCGTATTCCTTTCACCTTTTTCTTTCATTTTTCCTTATTTGGATGAACCGCATGTCATATCCCGATTAATAGTTAGCACTATTACGTATTCCTTTCATCTTTTTCTTTCATTTTTCCTTTTTGAGATGAACTACATTTCATATCCCGATAAATTGTTAGCACTATTGCATATTCCTTTCATCTTTTTCTTTCATTTTTCCTTTTTAAGATGAACTGCATGTCATATCCCGATAAATTGTTAGCACTATTGCGTATTTCCTTCATCCTTTTCTTTCATTTTTCCTTATTTGGATGAACTGCATGTCATATCCCGATAAATTGTTAGCACTATTGCGTATTTCTTTCATCTTTTTCTTTCAATTCTCCTTATTTGGATGAACCGCATGTCATATCCCGACTAATTGCTACCGTTTTTACGTAATTCCTTCATCCAATTTAGCAATTTATTTACTTAGTATGAAATCCCCCTAAATAATACATTATTTATCTTCCTTTTATCGGGGCTTAAGAATTCATTGATAGAATAATGGTATAACTGAAGATCCAACCGCATCCAGCTTGTTATTGCTTTCTTGTGAAATGAGGAATAATGGATAAACTTATCTTTAAAATATATTGCTTATTTTTTGTGATAGCATGCCTCATAGTTGCAGTGTATGCTTTCATTAGTGTTGGCAAAACACCCAAATGGCCCTATTTAAACAACACAGGGATAGCCATCACTTCGCTTAATGAGCAAGCAGATTCTGATAATGCTTACTCTGTCACTTTAGATTCTTCTGAAATCATAAATGCCGGTGGATGCCTTTCATTTTCCACAACTTTCACGGATACCCGTGTTTATTCCAATGAAGAGCTCATCTATGAAAGTCTCGGGTCTTACTCTTTATTTATGCGCTCAAATGGAAATATCTGGCACTTTATCAACGTGGCCAATGAAAATCATCCCATTATTGTTAAACTATCTCCGGTCTATGGTGATACATCATTATCTGTTCCCGCTTTCATGGCAGGAGACTATTATAATCTCAGATCAAATCTTGTTATCCGCTCCACACCTGCTCTTCTGGTATCCATTCTTGATGTTCTGTTTGGAATCGGAATGGTTGTGTTTTTCCTGATAACAAGACATATCGATCCCTCTAATTCCAGAACACTTTTTCTTGGGCTTACTGCCATAATGATAGGTTTTTGGTCTATGGGCGAAACCGATGCCATGATTGTCATTTTGAATAACCGTACACTAGCAGGAGTCATTGCATTTTTGATCCTGATATTTATCCCGGTTCCCTATGTGTTGTACATCCATGATACATTGTGGGCAGATGATAAAAGCATATACAGAATTCCCATCTGCCTTTGCCTGTTTGATTTTCTGCTTGTAACCGGGCTTGCTATCACAGGTATTATGGATCTAAAACAGTCCGTAATATTTACTCACGCAACCTGGGCAACAGGTATTATCTACGTTATAGCAGCAGCTGCAAATACAATAAAAAAAGCAAGGGTCAGGAAAAACATATCGTCCTCGGAATCACCTAAAACGCAGACTAATCTTCCGACAGTCCGTCTGCCCCTTGCAAACGAAAGTAAAGAACAGCAGGCTATTTTTAACGCAGGAGCCATGCTCATCATAGTTGCGGTTGTAGGTGTTGAAATCATTCATTACTGGACAAAAGCCCGAACCCAAAACGATTTGTTAGGACGCATACTGCTATTACTTTACATAGTTGTTCTCGCATACAGAAACATCATAGAATCACTAAAGGAAATTGAAAACGGAAGAATGGCTGAATACTACAGAAAGCTTGCAAATACTGATTCCATGACCGGGCTTTCAAACAGAACGCCCTTCAATCATGATGTGGAAGAACTCAGAAATATGGAAGAGTATAGCATCATTTCAATAGATCTTAATGATTTAAAGAGAGTAAATGACACTAAAGGACATCAGGCAGGTGACAGTTATATTACAAACGCCGCAAATATCATAAATGAAGTATTCGGGCAAAGCGGAGTATGCTATCGCATCGGAGGCGATGAATTCTGCGTAATAATAAAAGAAAAAGAAAGCAGCTCCATAACAAAAAAGCTTGTCACAAAAATGGAAAGCAGGGTAAAACTTCACAACGAAGAAAACCCGGCGGATCCTGTTGCCATCGCATTAGGATATGAAAATAAAACTTCCGATGATACACGTGATTATAATGAAATCCTGCACCTTGCAGATGAAAAAATGTATGAATAAACGTTTTCAGAAAAAATCAGCAGCCCGATAATATCAAAAGCTGCTGACTATCATAAATCTCATTTGCAACATCAGTCACGGAATCTTTTTCTTTTGCTGATGTCCCACAAGGCGGATCAACATACTTTCTGGAAGAAGATGCTGAAAAGTGACAGCAAGCTTCATCCTGAGAGTAGGAACAATTACCACTTTTCTCTTTTTCATTCCTGCAAGACACTCAATGACACAGGTTTTAGGTGCGATGCCCTTTAATGCAAATACTACATCTGACTTGCTGTTGAATTCAGTGTCCACAGGTCCCGGGCATAAGCAGCAGACATAAATGCTACTGCCCTTTTCCTTTAGCTCCTGAGCTACCGCTTTTGTGAGGGAAACCACATAGGCTTTTGATGCATAATAGGTCGCCATGTATGGTCCGGCAGGCAAGAGTCCTGCGGATGAAGCCACATTCAGGATAGTCCCCTTCCCCTTTTTCTGCATTTTCATAATAACGCCTTTAAAAAGAATATGCATCGCAATATCGTTGACGCGGATCATGGAGACTTCCTTATCAAGATCAGTTTCAAGAAATGTTCCCGCCGTCCCGAATCCGGCATTGTTTATGAAAATATCAATATCTTCATTGTCAATATCTTTAAGAAGCTGTCTGCAGCCCTTTTCATCAGATAAATCTGCAGTTATGATCCTGCAGTTTTCACCTGCTTTTTCGCGTATTGAAACAAGGCGGTCCGTACGCCTTCCTGTAAGTATCAGTCTGCAACCTTTTGATGCGAAGAATTTTGCAAACTCCCTACCGATTCCGGAGGTTGCACCGGTTATAAAAACTGTCTTCAAGTTATTTGTCTCCTGTATAAATCAAAAAATATCATCAAGAAATGAATTTTTAAATATCTCTATTTATTATTAGCCCTGATTCAAAAAATATAAGCTAAAAGATCCGTAAAAAACACCAAACCGTAGTATTACTTTCCAAATACCCGGTTCTTAAGCTTAAGTCCGGTAGGTGTGGTGGCAAGACCTCCCCCGGCGGTTTCCTTTAAGGTATTGGGAAGGACATCCCCTACCTCCTTCATGGCATCGATGCACTCATCCACAGGAATCTTGGATTCTATACCTGCAAGTGCCATGTCTGCGCTGGAAAAAGCAATCATCAGTCCTGATGCATTGCGCTTGATGCATGGAATTTCAACAAGACCGGCAACAGGATCACACACAAGTCCCATCTGGCTGATAAGGGCCATGGCGCATGCATCTGCACACATTGAAGGTGTGCCGCCCATAACCTCTACAAGGGCAGCTGTTGCCATACCGGCAGCACTTCCGCATTCTGCCTGACATCCGCCCTGTGCCCCTGCAATACTTGCTTTCTTTGCAATAACAAGTCCAAAAGCTCCTGCCGTGAACATTGACATGATTATGTCTTTTTCATCAAAACCCTTGTCTTCATATAGCGACACCAGACACCCCGGAAGAATTCCACAGCTTCCGGCTGTGGGAGCAGCAACTATTTTTCCCATGGATGCGTTACAGCCCGCAACAGCAAGGGCTCTGGATATGGCATTTGAAATAAAAGAACCAGTAAGGCTTTGCCCTTTATCAGCGTACTCCTTCATTTTGTAGCCCTCACCGCCTGTCAGGCCGGACATTGACTTCTGATCCTTTTTTTGTCCTTCCCTGACGCTGTCGCACATTATATGAAAATCCATCTCCATTTTTTCATACAATTCAAGCTCGTTTTTTTCCATGCTTTGAGCATGATCCCTAAGGACAATTTCGCTTATCTTCTTTCCTTCAGACTCTGCTGCCTGCACCAGTTCTTCAATTGATTCGTACTTTAGCATATATATCATTCGTAGCAGATCTATGTTCCAATTATATTTCTGCTACGACCTCCTTGCATCATTTTCCAATATCACTACAGCCTTCTTATCAAAAGGGCGTTGGTTACATTTTCCTGTTCTCTGATGTCCTCTATCAGGGAATCTGGCGGAAGTGAATCGATTTCTATAGTCATGATCGCCTTCCCGCCCTTAGCCTCTCTCGAGAGATGGAAATTGGAAATGTTTAGTTCCGCATATTTAAAGTGCATTACATTTGTAACACTTGCAATAACACCGGGCTTATCATCATGCATAACCAATAGGGTGTTGTTGTCCCCGTTGAATTCCACATTCATTCCATTTATCCTGTTGACCAGAATATTTCCGCCACCAACACTTGCGCCTTGCATGATACCTTCAGTGCCATCTGCAAGCTCGTACTTTATCAGGGCGGTATTTGGATGAGCGTCCTTTATGTTCTCTTTTCGGAAAACATATTCAATGCCTCTGCTATGGGCAATTTCCAGCGCATCCCTTATTTCAGGTGAATAGCTGTGATACCCCATAATTCCTGCCAGCAGAGCCCTGTCAGTTCCATGTCCCTTATAGGTCTGAGCGAAGGATCCTGAAAGAGTTATCTCCACTTTCTTTGGCATCTCTCCATCCATCAGTTTATTGACGACACGGCCAAGTCTCACTGCTCCTGCTGTGTGAGAGCTTGAAGGTCCTATCATTACAGGCCCGATTATATCAAAAACATTCATTTTCCATTCCTCGTAAATAAGATATCACCTAAACATTTCCGCATGCTTTATGCATATCTCGGCGATAGCCATGCTCATTGAGAAAAATCCCATTATGATCATCATGAATGCTCCCGCCTTGTCATAGACAAAGTTCTTTTTCAGAGAGCTTGCAAGCAGGACTTCAACTCCCAAAGCTATAAGAATAAGTGGCCATGCCGCAAGAATCGATTCGTAGGTAAAAAGGCCTAATGTAGTATGAAGGAGAAAAGCAGCACCGTAGCCTATAAAGCAGAGTCCCGTCGTTATTGTTCCTACGCGGTGTGTGCGCACCTGAAGGGATTCAGTATTTTTATAATCCAAAACTGTATCAGGCATTTTTCTCACCCTCCTCGCGCGTATTATCAGCAGCTTTAAAAGGTGCCGGCGTACTTGCTGCTACAGTGTTTGCAGTGCTCTGTGTGCTTGGAGCTGTGGTCATATAGCCTGGATTTTGCTCTTCAATATAAAGTGTCTTCTTTTTCCCACGAATAAGTTTAACACCTACTATTATTATTATAACCGCTACGAGAAGTCTTGGCAGAGAATAAATAAAATCTGCAACAGTATCGTACATATAATTCATACCTGTAATTTCTGCAAGAGCAGTAAGCCCATCCATAACATTGCGTATGACCATGTTCCAGATTATTGATACTCCGGCAATGATCAGCGCCCAGGCACCGATTTTCCTTGCTGATTCAGATTTGATAATTATCTTTTTGCCATCAATTATCTCATTCCAAAAATAATCATCCTGTAAGCCTGCAAATATCTCCGGTCTGCAGGTGGCTATATTTCTCGCATGAAAAAAGCTGTAAAACCACAATACAACAGGAATAAGCATAAACAAGTCACTAAGTCCCAAAAAGCCTATAATTCCTATCGCTCCCATAAAACAAGCCATCAGACTGATTCCCATTTTCATAAATCCCATGTACATCTCTGATGCTCCCGGCATAAATGCAAACACAAAATTAAAAAATCCTCTTTTCTGTACTTTCATTTCAATTCTCCTTATCCAAAGAACCATTCACGGTTCCTATTCCTAAATTAACATTCCCCATTGACTCACTCATCACATGATTTCCAAAAAAATCAGAGACGTAGTTTGTCTGCTGCCTCATATTGTCCTGCCCGGCAAGCGCCTTCTTTCTTATGGCGTTTAAGCCTTCGTTTGCTGACAGGAACGGAGCTATTATCAAAACCAGAATCGCAGCAGCCATGGCCATGCACACCTGAAATCTGAACTTTGAAAACTCCTTCTTTTTATCCTCAAATGAAATCGTCCGGTTCTCAAAATCATTATCTGAGTTTTCTGTCCTATATTCTTCCCTGCTGATAATGTTTTCCCGGGTGCTTTTCGCAAGTCTTTTTAAGACCTCTGCCTCAAAACTTATAGGTGCTTCAAGCAGTCCTGACTCCTCAGTCGACTCTATCAGCTTATTTAGTTCTTCATCGCTTAAGTATTTAAAATCGTCATTCATGCTTCAAGCCACTCCTTTCTACAAGTCTTTTTCAGCATCTCCTTAGCTCTGAAAATCCTTGTCTGTATCGTTTTAAGATTGTCACCTTTTTCTTCCGCAATCTCTTTTGCTGTCCGTCCCCTTATAAAATGCTGCAGCGCTATATCACTGTAAGCTTCCGGAAGCTCATTGCAACACCTTGTAAAGGTCATTATCACATCTTCTGTTTCATAAATATCCGCCGGATTGTTGCTGGCTGTTTTACTTGCCACATAGGCATTTTCATTTGCCGATGGCATCTCATCCTCCGCGGTTGGAACCGCTTTTGAAGCAGCACTCCTTAGATAGTCCGTACATTTATTTGCAGCTATTCTGCAAAGCCAGGCTTTTTCATTTTTTCCATCAAACTGATCCATGTGCATATATGCTGAGAGGAAGGTCTCCTGCGCAATATCTTCCGCGGTAAAATAGTCGCCGGTCATTCTCAGGCAAATGGAAAAAATAAGATTCTTGTACTCACTCATCCAGCGTATTAAGTTTTCCCTGGTATCTATTCTTTCCACCTCCCTTCTGAATTACCTCTTATATTCGGTAATTTTCATCTCTCATTACTTAAAACGAGTGTATCACAAAAATGTCTTCAATTATTTTTTGTTATAATTATAAAAATGATTTTTTTAATAAAATGTGGGGAGAAAAAAATGAACGTGTTTAAATACGGAAATCCTGACTCATCTGCAGTACTTATACAGCTTGTAGATGAGCACGACCTTGACATGATTGAAAATGAAATTGCATATATCAACGAAAATACTGCTACTGATTTTCAGATGATAGCAATAAAAATACCCGACTGGAACAAGGACCTCTCACCCTGGAGGGCACCCGCTGTCTTTGGGAAGGATGACTTTGGAGACGGCGCAGCAAGGACTCTTGAAGAAGTCTTAAAATATACTTCTGATAAGAGTAAAACCTACTATATCGGTGGCTACTCTCTGGCAGGTCTGTTCGCCCTCTGGGCAGTCTACCAGACAGATGTGTTTAGCGGAGTTGCTGCAGCATCTCCCTCCGCATGGTTCCCCGGCTTTTATGAATATATGACAAACAATGATATCAAAACAGATCTCATCTACTTAAGCCTTGGAGATAAAGAAGAAAAAGCGCGAAATCCTGTCATGGCAACCGTTGGCGACAGAATCCGCGCTATGAATACCCTATTACAAACCCAGAAAAAATCCTGCACTCTGGAATGGAATCCCGGCAATCATTTTAAGGACCCCGATATCCGAATGGCCAAGGCATTCTCTTACATATTAAACCTTACCGCCCAGCCCAAAAGTATATAGCTAAAGCCTTCCCACATCCAAATCCCCTGCAAGCCCCATTTCGTCTGCTGGCGAAGCTATTAAAACATGGGGTGTTTGTATATATGCCGCCCAAAGCATGTCTGAGTTCTATGCCTTGGAATCCATCGTTCCTCCGTTGCTTGCTCGTTATGCTCGCTTGGTTTTCTAAAATACCGACTGCCACTTTTTTTAGGCATGCTTCAAACAGTTTTCTGCGCATGCCAAAAGTGGCATTGCCGGTATTAGAAAACAAGCGCTCACATACAATCGCCGCAACGGAGAAACGAATGGTTCCAGGCATAGAGCGAGTTCTGCAGGGCGGCATATGTTTATACAAACACCCCATGTTTTAATAACCTCGCCAGCAGACGAAATGGGGCTCGCAGGGGTGTGGATGTGGGAAGGCTTTTTGTATTTATGACACAAGCTGGGCGGTGTAGAGGTGGTAGTAGTCGCCTTTTTTCTTCATGAGTTCTTCGTGAGTGCCGCATTCCGTGATGCCCCCATCGCTTATGTACATGATCTTGTCACAGCCTGTTATGGTGGATAATCTGTGAGCGATTATGAAGCTTGTTCTTCCTGAGAGCATGGCGTTCAGGCCGCGTTGCAAATCTTTCTCTGTCTGTACATCGATACTTGAAGTTGCCTCATCAAGCACCATGATGCGGGGATCGGATATAAGCGTTCTCGCAAAGGATATAAGCTGCTTTTGTCCCTGTGACAAAAGAGCACCTCTCTCCTTAACTTCTGTGTCGTAGCCGTTACTAAGTCCTGTGATAAAGGAATCAGCGCAGACAGTTTTGGACACCTCTTTGATCTCCTGCTCCGTTGCATCAAGCTTGCCATAACGGATATTATCTTCGATTGTTCCTGAAAAGATAAAGCTATCCTGAAGCATTATTCCCATCTGCCCTCTCAGGGACTTAAGAGTCACCTTGGAGATATCCTGACCATCGATCAGAATTTTACCACTGTCCACGTTGTAGAACCTTGAAACAAGGCTCACAATCGTACTCTTACCTGCACCCGTAGGTCCTACAAGTGCTATGGATTCTCCAGGCTCTACGGTAAAGGACACGTCATGCAAAACTTCCTTACCCTTTTCATAAGAAAAGGATACATTCTGAAACTCGACTTTTCCCTTAACCTCCTTAAGATCTACAGCACCGGGCTCATCTGTTACAGTTACAGGCTCATCCATCGTCTCAAAAATTCTCTCAAGATATGCAACGTTATTGATAAAGCCGTTGAATATATTTCCAAGGTTCATGATGGGCTGCCAGAATCTTGAAGCATAACTTGATATAGCAACGATTGTTCCAAGGCTCTGATGCCCGTTTGCAAATATCACCAGCCCAAAGAAATAAATGGCTGCCCTTACAAAAACTGAAATAGTGTCGATTCCCGGCCACACAAGGGTACTGTAGTTAATTGCCTTCATCCAGGTTTTTCTGCAGTCATTTGACAGCTCCCTGAAAATCTTTGCATTCTCATCCTCTCTTGCAAATATCTGTGTAATTCGTGCACCGACTATATTCTCCTGAAGATAGGCATTGAGGTTTGAATTTTTATTGGACACCATCTGCCATGCTCTTCTCTGCTTGTTCTTTATCCAGAACATGAACACCATAAGCACCGGCACACCGGCCAAAACCACGAGGCTTAGCTGTACATCCACAAGGAACATGAAAATAACGATAAAAATAAGGTTAAGGATTTCAAGTACTATATTTATAAGTCCGTTACTTAGCATATCCGAAACCGAATTTACGTAGTTGACAACCCTTACAAGTATCTTTCCGTGTGGTCTGTCATCATAGTACTGAAAGGGCAGCTGCTGAAGATGTCCAAACAGATCTTTTCTTATCTGATAGATAATCTCCTGGCTCACATTTACCATTATCTTGGATCTGATAAGTGAAAAGAGAGTGCTGAGTCCGTACAGTACAACCGACAAAATCACAAGTTCAAACAACATCCTCCTGTCAGACTGTGGTATAGCCACATCAAGAGCGGAGCGCACGATTACAGGGTTCACAAGTGCAGTGATTCCTGCGATAGCTGATAATACAAGCGCTATCACCATAGCTCCTACATGTTTTTTAATATATCCTGAAGCCCTTAGTAAATGCTTAATGTCAAAGGGCTCTTCCAATAATTCATCCTGTTTATATGTATTTCTGGCCATTTTTCATATCCTCATTTTCAATAGAAATATATGTCATCAGGCAATTTATGCACCCATCTGAAGCTTAACAAGCTCTGCATAATATCCGCCCTTTTTAATAAGCTCCTCATGTGTTCCGCGCTCGGTGATCTCGCCGTGCTGCATTATCAGTATCTGATCTGCGTCCTTGGTAGTAGATATTCTCTGCGCGATTATTATCTTGGTGCAATTAAAATCAAGATTATGGAGGCTCTCCTGAATAGCCTTCTCCGTCTCAAGGTCCACTGCCGAGGTCGTATCATCAAGGATCAGAATCGAAGGTCTTACGGCAAGGGCCCTTGCAAGGGATATCCTCTGCTTTTGTCCGCCTGATAAGCCTACGCCTCTCTCACCAACTATTGTTTCATAACCTTCGGGCATCTTTGCTATGAAATCTGAGGCCTGTGAATACTTTGCATATTTGACCACATCTTCCTTACTGAGGAACTGATCTCCATAGGCGATATTGCCGTCAATTGTGTCTGAATACAAAAGAACATCCTGCGTTGCAAGACCGATATTTCTTCTCAGCTGATGAAGGGCGATATCCTGCACATCTACTCCGTCTACAAGCACCTTTCCCCCTGTGGGCTCATAGAATCTGGGGATGAGGTGAATAAGTGATGTTTTACCACAGCCTGTTTCACCCATGATCGCAATTGTCTGTCCGGGTTCTGCTGTAAAGGAAATATGCTTAAGGACAGGGAGCTTCCCGTCAGAATACTGGAAGCTCACATCCTTAAATTCCACCTTTCCGTCAAACCTGTTATTCATAAGAGCGGTGTACTCTTTATCGACGATCTCGGGCTCTGAATAGTAGATTTCCATAACCTTTACTGAAGCAGCTGAAAACCTCTGAAACTCGTTCATAACGTTTCCAAGCTGTCTCATGGGATTCGCGATAGCCCATATAAGTCCTGAAAATGCAACATATTCACCCATTGTCATCTGACCTGCCATAAGGAAAAGACCTCCAATCAGAAGCAGAATGACAGGAAGAAGGTTTGCAAAGGTCTCGATTACAGGGAAGTATTTGAGCCATATCATGGCTGTCTTTTTATTTGTATCTCTGTAATCCCTGTTGCACTCATCAAAGATTTCAATCTCATGATCTTCCTTGGCAAAGGCTTTTACCACACGGTTTCCTGAGATGTTCTCCTGCGCCATGGTGTTCATTTTGGCAAGCTTTTCCCTCAAAAGAGCATGCATAGGTGCAACCTGGAGCTTAAATCTCATTATTATTATGAAAATGATGGGAGCAACTGCCAAAAGACACAGCGCCATCTTCCAGTTCATGAAAAGGAAATAAACGCCCACTGCAAAAATGAGTGAAAAGGCTTCCACTACCATTCTCACAACCCAGGCGATCATATGTCTTACAGCATCAAGATCTCCCGTGACTCTGGTCATGAGATCGCCTGTCCTGTAGGTGCTGTAAAATTTCATGTCCTGCCTCTGAATTTTGTCATAAATGAAATTCCTGACTCTGAACAGGACTCCCTGAGATACCATTTCATATCCCACGCAGTCCACATAGACGATGATACATCTCAAAACAGTGAAGAATATCATCATAAACAGAAGTCTGTAGAACTCATCGGAGTGAGCACTAAGATTCGCTCTGGCCTCCGGTCCTGACAGAAATTTATCTACTATCTGTGACGAAAAAAAAGGAACCGTCAGCTGCATCATGTTGTAGATGAAGGTTCCCATAACTGCAAGTACATAGATTGCCCTGTAGCCCTCCATGTTATCCCACAGCCATTCAAGCCTGGTTCTTGGAAACTCCCAGTTTTTTACTGTGTCTTTCATAAAATACCTCCTCACGTTTTTCGAAACGTTAAGGGGTATTTAATCATGAAGTACTCGATAGTTCTAACCATTTTTTGTCATCGGCCAATCATTTTTTGTCATTTTCATCAAATTCCTCTCTGAGCCCCATTATTATCCTGGCCATGCTCTCGGACTTCTTGCGATCTTCAGTAAATCTGAAGTAAATATCCCTTATCTCTTTTCCTGAGTAATCTCCCCAGATCATTTTGGACCTGAAAAGATAGAACAGCGCAGCGTTTGATGTTATCTCTTCCAAATCTGAAAATTGGAGTGCATGCTTCAAAAGCTCAAGCACGTGATCTCTCTCCTCATTAACAAGTTCATGGAGATCACCCAGATTCTCGAGTCCAAATTCCATACACATAGGAAGATAGGCCTCTGCTCCTACCTGAAGCACCTTGCCTCCTGTGAGTTCTGCCATGTCATCAAGAAGCGTCTGCATTGCAAGGCTGTGCTTCATAAATGCGTTTAGAGTCAGGATATCAAGAGTCATTGTATCTGCTGTATCATCGTGAATGCGCTGCAGAGTTTCCCTCTCATATTCACCGATGGTATCCTTTATTTTATCAAAGGTGTCATCCGCTATCTCAAGAAGTCCCGCTATACGGGCGAATTCACGGCGAACAGTTTTCGGAATTTCAAGAACTGTCTTGTAACCAAGATCGTGCTCTATCTCTGCCCATGCATGCTGAAGTATGGTTCTAAGCTGAATCTCAAATGAAAGCCCGGTAAGTTCCTCGGGATACCCCATATCCTTTCTAAGGCTGCACTGAATATGAAGTGACAGGTATCCAAATGCCTCAGGAGGAAGGCTTAGTCTCTTATCCTCGGAGTGCTCAATATCCCAGTCAAAAACCCTTTTTACTGCTTCAGCTGCCTCATCTACCTGATATAAAAAATAGCAGATTACGCGAAGCCCCAAAATATCGCTTAAATCCTCGACCTTTGAGTATCTATCGGGCTTTTTCATGAATTTTTCCTCGATAGATTCCCAGCTCTTGATTCTGCTTGGAAGCTGCATTATCCTGATATTACTTCTATCAAATTCATCCATCAGGAGTTTCTTTGCGATTTCCTCAACCTGAGCATATTTTTTTACTGCTTCATCATAATTCTGTTTTTGTATTTCCAGTTTTAAATTCATAAAGTTTTACCTGATATCTCTATTGAACACTTTTCCCAGACCTCCAAAGTTATCGAGCTTCATATTAGATGAAAACTCGTCAATCGTAAATCTGATGATTCTGCTCTGTTTTTCCCCAACAGTTATAAAATCTATATAGTTGGACAGATCTGAAGCGTAGGGTGTAAGCTCTGTGCCCTCTGCTACATAGTACATTCCGCCGGAATTAGCAGCATCCTCCGTGTCCTTTGGATTGTATCTTCCGCTCTCACGAACCACCACTTTTTCGCCTGTAAGCCTGAATTCCTTGGTGGCAGGAACCGGGAATCCGTCGGTATCTATCCTGTATACACCTGTAGGATACATAAAGCACACAGGTCCGTCAATAACCTCATTTACATGCATAAGAATAAACTCCGGATCGAGGGTGGTTTCAGGAACTACGGATAATCCAAGATCCCCGTTTTCCTCTGCGACCTTAACACCCCTATCTGTTATCTCATACAATATTCCATGAAAACTGACATCACCTGCAGGAACATTCAGGAACAGATAACTTCCCTCCGCTGTCTCGGTAAGATACACTTCAGGTGCGTGGCCGTAGAAAGGCATCTCGCAGGTCTTTCCTTCTGCAACTGCGCGCCACAAAACATCATCCTCATTTATCTCGCAGCTCATCCTGAAGCTGTGGCCGTCCCTTAGATAGTAATCCGTATTATAATCAAGTTTTGTGAAAGTCTTAACAGGATATTCCAAATAAAAATTACTGACAAGCTTGGGATTATCAGCGAATGGAAGCGTTATATGATAGCCACCATTTTCACTGCTAAGCACACCCTCATTTATGAAAAGATGAACGAATCCGTTTCCAAGGCAAAAGCAAACATCTCCATCATTTTCGATAATTGAGTCATTAATACGCTCGGATAGGTTCTCATAGAATTTATGCCCGGGGTATTTCGTTCTGATCTCTTTTTCTATAAGTGCAGGAAGTTTCTTAAGATCTCTGAAGGTTTCTGAAAATTGAAGATTTTCACCTGTCACTGAATCAATGTTGTAGGATCTGTAAGAAGTATAACCGCTGTCTTCGTCAGCATTTGTTTTGGAATTTTCCCGCACATAAAGAGAAACTACTTCTGAGTCATTTCTTGTCACAAAACACTCACTGTCATAGTACAGATCAGTTCCGTATTCATCAGGGTTTTCCTTATGAGCGATGCCGTAGTTTTTTTCTATCTCTTCTTTAGCGCTCAGGGCTTCATCCTTTTCATAGGAATTAATCCCATCAATGGCTCTGTGAAGTTCTTCTTCAGTCGGATATTTTAATTCATCAATTTTACCGAAAGCATCCGTTCTTCCAAGGTGCAACAATGGAAAGCTGATATATCCAGCGGCACCTGAATCACCAAGATCAGCATACTGTTCGTTTACAGAAATACCGATCACATCACTGCCCTTTGCGCAGGCACTTGCGAAAAGCTGTACAAAAGCCTCTTCTGCCTCTATAGGTATAAAATTCTCCTCATTATTACTTGCATAAATATTTTCTCCTGACTCAAACATTACGCCAAGAGTTGCACCATATTCATCCGATATCCCCTGCGTTTCTGTATCAATACCATTATAGGAAGCAATGTCATACTGCAAAATAATGTCCAATAAATCACCCATAAATTTTTCATCTGCTTCAAATCTTCTCTCATCCTCGCTATCAGAATCGAAAGCAGCATAGCTTCCTTTGACAGTTTTTCCGTCGAAATCAGCGCGAAGCTTCCACTGCTTTTTCCCGAGTGTCATGGTATCTTCATCGTAGAGAGTTGAAAAGTTACAGAAAAAAGATGTTATTTTAGATGATTTTATTTTTTTAGAAGCATCTTTGTTGGAATTATTTACCGTATAGCCATCATCCGTATCTTCAATTCCGGAGCTTAATGGGATTTTTTCATCTGATATGGTTTCCACAAGAAAATCAACTATATTTGTGCGCTTGGAGACCATGCTCTTTCTTGCTGCAGGTTCTTCAATATGAGTCACCTGGTAAAAAAGAACTATACAAAAGCCTATCAAGGCCGTTATAGATAATCCCACAACCATACCCTTCTTCATTATACGGATCCTTTCCTTCTGTATATATTCTAAGAAATACTGATAAACATTAGGCTAAATAACTATTAGGATCCTATAAAAAAAGTATAAATATTTTTTAGTATTTACTGATGGTTGATCATTGAAGCAAGATAGCCCGCGCCAAATCCGTTGTCGATATTAACTACACTTACGCCACTTGCGCAGGAATTCAACATGGACAAAAGTGCTGACAATCCTCCAAAGGATGCCCCATAGCCAACGCTGGTGGGAACAGCTATAACAGGGCAGTCAGCAAGTCCTCCGATCACGCTGGCAAGAGCGCCCTCCATCCCGGCGATGGCTATTATGACTCTGGCAGACATAATATCGTCCATGTGGGACAAGACCCTGTGAAGCCCTGCAACTCCTACGTCATAGAGTCTTACAACTTCGTTACCATAGACCTCTGCAGTCTTTGCGGCTTCCTCAGCCACAGGCATATCGCTTGTTCCGCCTGTGGCAACCACGATTTTTCCTTTACCGTCTTTTTCAGGAAGCTCACCTGCTATTCCCACATGTGAGAGTTCATCATATTTAAAGTCAGCAATGTTCTGCTTAAGAAGCTCTGCTGCCTCATCCTTCATTCTGGTGATAAGTACTGTCTTTTGTCCATGTTCTCTTAATTTATTTGTGATCTGGAGAACCTGCATGGGAGTTTTGCCTGCACCATATATGACCTCCGCAGCTCCCTGTCTGAGGCCCCTGTGAAAATCGGGTTTTGCAAAGCCCATGTCCTCATATGGAGCTTCTTTTAGTTTTAATAAAGCATCCTCAACAGATGTCTCTCCTGCTGCCACCTGCTGCAAAAGCTTTTCCATATCTTTTTTATCCATAGAATACCTCTTTTTCTTTTAATTACTTTATATTCATCTTGTCCATCAACACTTTTCTTGTATAGAAAAATGCCGGAAACAGAAATACATCTGCCAGGATCCATGCCAGCGGGCTTGCGAGGCATATACCTGTAAAGCCTATAGCGGGAACAAGAAGAAGAGATGCAGCTGCTCTTGCTATCATCTCACAAACACCTGCCAGTATCGCAAGCATACTAAATCCCATGCCCTGAATGAGGAATCTCACTACGTTTACAAAGACAAGAGGAATATAGAACAGGCTGTTCCATATGAGATAGGTGTGAGCATAATCAAGAACCACACTCTCGCTTGCACTCATAAAGAGCATCGCAAAGTATCTTCCAAAGAAATACAAAACTCCAAATGCCAGTACTGAATAAACACAACCAAGAATGCCTGCTGCCTTCATGCCTTTTCCAAGCCTGTCCAGTTTTCCTGCCCCCACGTTCTGGCCTCCGTAGGTCGACATTGTGGATCCCAGCGCATCAAAGGGGCAACAGAAAAACATGCCAACCTTGCCTGCAGTTGTAACTGCCGCCACGATGTCCGCACCCTGCCCGTTTACAGCTACTTGCAGCAAAACACTTCCGATTGCGGTTATGGAATACTGAAGCCCCATGGGAAGTCCCATGTTCAAAAGCTTATATACATGGTGTCTTTCAAGAGACAAGTCACGTTTTGTAACATGAAGAATGTCCACACTTTTCATAATAAAAATAAGACACAGGATGCCTGATGTCAGCTGCGATAGCACTGTCGCCAGTGCAGCACCTGTAACGCCAAGACCAAACACGATGATAAAAAGAAGGTCCAGAGCGATATTTATGAAGGACGCAATTATCAAAAACATGACAGGATGCTTACTGTCTCCAACTGCTCTTAATACGCCTGAGAGCAGATTGTACATATAAATAACCGGAATTCCGAGGAATATCACCAGTATGTATCCGTAAGCGTGTTCCATGACTTCCGCCGGCGTGTTCATAACAACAAGAATTTTCCTGCAGAAAACAGCTGACAGAAAAGTCATGGCAGCTGCAAATATCACGCACAAAATTATGGCATTCCCAAAATATCTCTTTAGTCCGTCGAAATCCTTTGCCCCAAAGGTCTGAGCAATGGGAATCGAAAAACCTCCTGATACTCCCATGCAAAATCCGATAATCATGAAATTAATGGAGCCTGTGCTTCCAACCCCTGCAAGTGCATATTTTCCCAAAAACTTACCAACTATCATGGTATCTACTACATTGTAGAATTGCTGAAACAGCATTCCCATGAGCATTGGAACGGCAAATCCCAAAATAAGCTTCATTGGTGAGCCGTTTGTAAGATCTTTCGTTGCTGATTTTGCCATATGGCACCTCTCATATTTTTACAAATTCCTGCTTTGTACATAAGAATTCTTAGTTTTTTTGTTTTTTAGACTTTCTTTATGCAGCGGCTTTTCTGTCCAAAATCATATAAGCTTGAGTTCTTCATTCATGCTACCTGTCCTGTAGCCCTTTAAATCCAAGGCCACATATGAAAAACCAAGCCCCTTAATTGTATTATAAATCTTTTCCCTGGTAGCACTTTCTAAAATCTTATTAAATTCCTCAGAAAGTATTTCTATTCTGGCCATGTTCCCGTGCACACGACACCTGGCCTGTGAAAATCCAAGATCAAACAGCAGCTCCTCAGCAGCTCCGGCCATCTTTATCTTTTCACTTGTAATTTCCTCTCCGTACACAAAACGTGTCGCAAGGCACGCAAAGGATGGTTTGGACCAGGTAGGTAGACCGAGCTTCTTTGATAATATTCTTATCTCATTTTTGGTAAGCTCCGAATCCTTTAGAGGGCTCTTTACCTTCAGTTCCTCTATTGCCTTGAGTCCGGGACGGTAATCCGTCACGTCATCTGCATTTGACCCCTCTGCCACAACACTAATTCCATTCTTTTTTGCCTCTGAGATGATTGTCTCAAATATCACCTTTTTGCAAAGGTAGCATCTGTCCGGCGGATTGTTCTTAAATCCCGGTATACTCATCTGATCAACATCAACGATAATCTGTCTTATTCCGTTTTCATGGCAGAATACTTCTGACTCCTTGTGCTCTCTTTCCGGGAAAGACACCGACCTTGCAGTGATGGCAATTACTTTGTCATCAAGAACATCCTTTGCCACCTTTAACAAAAAAGTAGAATCAACGCCACCTGAAAATGCCACTGCTACGCTGCCATATTCTCTAAGCGTACTCTGTAATCTCAAATATTTTTCATCTGCACTGTTCATATGCTCTCTCCCTGTCTGTATTACATCTATTCTTCATCACTATGTCAGCAAACTTCTTTATTATTAAATGATTATTTTACTAGTGTTCTTCTTGCACAAAAGCCATCAAATACAATGAATGTACTGATGGCTTTTAAATTTATTATGTTTCTTATATTTTTATAGTTTCTGGATTAATCCACTCTCTTTTTTCCCCAGAAAAATAATGCAACAGTTCCCGGGCCTGTATGGCTTCCAATAGTTGTTCCTATATCGTACACTTCTATCTTACCCTTCATGGCAGGAATCAGCTGCTCTATTTCTTTTATCAGCTCATCGGCATCTCCTCTGCAGGCTGACTGAGATATATAGCATTTTCCGTCATAAGAAGCCCCACCTACTGCATTTTCAAGCATTTTCTTTGCTGTAGCCTTAATTACTGCAGGCTTTCCTCTATGCTTTGATCTGGGAATAAGTTTTCCCTGATAATCAACATTTAAAAGTGGACATATTTTCAGAGCACCTCCAAACCATCCTGCTGCCTTGGAAACTCTTCCACCTCTTACAAAATAGGTCAGATCCGTAGTGAAAAACCAATGGTTCACCTCAAGTCTGTGCTCCAAAACCCAGTCCTTAAGGTCATCTATGGATAGCCCTTCGTCACGCTTATCAGCTATCTTGTCCATCAAAAGGCCATAACCTGAGGACGCAGCCATTGAATCAATTACATATATCTTCCTGCCCGGGTACCTATCCCTAAGCTCATCTGCTGCAATATTTGCTGAATTTATGGTACCGGATATTCCTGAACTTAGTGTAAGATGAATAATATCCTTCTCTTCTTCAAGAAATGGTGTGAAGTGATTAATATACTCATCAACATTTATCTGTGATGTCTTGGTCATGGCTCCATTTGCCATAGCATTGTAAAAATCATTTATCGGGAATTCACCGTTATCCATGTAGCTTTTCCCATCCACTTCAAAATGGAAAAATGCTATCTTTATATCCCTTTCTTTATAGTGATCAAAATTCAAATCTGCTGTAGAGCAGCAGCTAATTACATAATCTGACATTTATTATTACTTCCTATCGTTCAATATCATATGAGTTATTAAGCAAGTTCATTTCATAATCTTTATTTTTCTCGCTCATTTCAAAAACTATCACATTGTCTTTAAAACATCAAGAGAAATAGTGCCGATATTCTTTAGTAAGGATATTTTTAATTAACACTCATTTTATACCAATTTAATTTTATCCGTCTTTTACCCTTGCTATAATCAAAAAGGTTACGAAAATAACTAAGTGCTCTGTTCAAAAAAGGAGGATTAGTCCATGAAAATTACAGCATTTAACCCACTTATCTGTTCTACAAATCCTGAACCCATCATCAAATTGATGGAAGAACTTGGCTTTGAGATAAAGCATGAAAAAGAGGGAATCGAAGGAGATATCAAGAGTACTGATATGGTAATGGGTGATTTCCGCGTAGATGTTGCAGCTGTGCACAAGGTTCCGCAGGATCTTACTGCTATCCGCATAAATGTTGATAATTTCCAGGAAGCATATGACTATTTTATTTCAAAGGGCTTTACCAATCCAAGAGGAGATGCTGTGACAGATACCAAATCATCAAAGGCTACTCTCCTGTTCTCGCCTTCCGGATTTGCAGTTAATATCTGTGAACATACAAAATGATGCAGGTGTCAAAAGTATCTTTTATCCGCTATTCGGAAACCGTAAACGACATTAGGCAATTCCTAATGTCGTTTATGGTAAATGCTTAATGCAAAACGGAAAAACAAAAGAATATCAATATCCATATCTTCATCTCCTTACGTACTGTAAATAAGACTTGGCTTTTCGTCATCACATCAGATATTTCTCTCTAAACAGCTTCTTATCCGAATCAGAAAACCCCAGTTCTTCCCTGATATACCCTGTCACGCTCCCATACTTTTTATCAAGTGTCTCAATAGCATATTCTATATACTTTGCAAATACTCCGCCGGAAACAAAAATCATGGCATCAAGACCATCTCCATCCAGCCCCATGGCTTCAAATTTTTGTCTGGCGGCCTCTATTTTCTGCGCATTACTCTCGTTTGTCATAAGGTAATCGGCGACTATTGTATCCCTGTCTGCCCCCAAAAAGAACAGCAAAAGCATGGTTGCAATCCCAGCTCTGTCCTTACCATCATCACAATGCCATAACACCGCGCCATCATCAGGATTATGATCTGCCAAAATCTTAAAAAAGCTTTGGTATGCTTTCTTTCCTCTCTCACCCAAAAGAAATCTCACATACAGCTCCGGTCCCAGAAGCCCTCGTTCAAAAGCCATTTTATATACAGTTTCTATGTCCATGCTCCCTGAAGAAAACTGTCCTGCAATTTTACTGTCAGATAGGCTTGAAAAAAAATCCTCTATCTCAATAGCAGAAACACTTGTATAAACTGCACCTGAAATTGCCGGGTCAGGTTCTTTTTCATTCTTATTTTTCATTCGAAAGTCCACAATATGCTTAAGTTTGTACGTGTCCTGCAATATCTGTACTGCTTCCGGCAGAGCCCCTGACAGAGAGCCGCTTCTTATAAGGACCTTCTTTTTTATATATTTGTCCCCGGCAGGATATCCTCCCAGCTCCCTTGCGTTGGAAATACCGGGAAGTATTATTTCATTCTTCTGCATTGTCAAACCTCTTTTTACATTAACTATCAGGGAATGGGGTAAAGGGTATCTATCACTTTAAACAGTTTTAGTTTCGTAAGCGCCACTACCGGCAAACGCAAAAAGTTTGGTACTGAAGGAGATGTAGCCACGCCTTTTATAAGGCTTATATACTGGTATCCTCCTATTATTCTGTCAATCTCAGCAATCTCAGAAGCTGATGTTGTACCAAAGTAACGCTTTAGTATCACATCCCATATCCTTGCAAACTGCTTCCCGGTAAGTCCCATTTGGGTAGTCTTCCACTGAGTCTTGGCTGCAGAAACATATACAAGATACATTGCTGCCAGATCGAGGATCGGGTGACCAAGACCGGAATCGTCCACATCAATAAGCACTATCTCATCATTTTGAAGCATAAGATTACCCGGATGAAAATCCTGATGAATGAAGGTATTTCTCTCAGGAATCTCATCAATCAGCCGGTTTAGTCTCTCCACTTCATTTGGCTTATAAAAACCTGCTTCCTCCGTAAGTCGCACATCGTTTCTGAATCTCTCTTTTGAACTAGGCAGTGTCCCATATTCGAACTCGGTATTGTGTAGTTTTTTAAGTGTATCTGCAATCATCTGAGCGAGGTCATCAATTCTGTCGGGATGCTCTACAATCTCCTGTCCCAATGATTTGGCATTTATCATCTCATAAACAACGCCATAGTCATCGCCCACCTTCACCATATCAAAGGCAATCATAGTCGGGATGCCGTTAACAAATGCTTTCTTTGTTATCTCTCTGTTTCGATCTATCTTTTCCTTACTTGCTCTCGTAGAAAAATACACTTTAACGATAGTCTCATCATCCAGGCGGTATACCGCACCATTCCCACCTTTTCCTATAAGTTCACAGCCTTCTATAGAAATCTCACGCATAGGCTTTTCTTTTTTGATGTTATCGTTACTGATTTCTTTTTCTCCCATCTTAGTACCTCCGACTATTTCTTTATGCCACTTTGCATCCATAGGTGTAAAACAATGCAAGAACTGATACTATAAGTGCTCCTGCAGATACGTCACTAAGGTAATGAGCACCGAGTATAACTCTGGAAATTATGATAATAAAAGAGATAACAAATCCCAAAAGACCAAGCCTGAACTGTTTATCCCATAGCCTTAAAGATATCCGGGAAAGTGACTGCAACCCAATGACCATGCACGTACTTAAGATGCTGTGACCGCTGGGGAATGATCTGAACTCGCCCTTATCTATACCAAATTGTTCTATATAATCCTGGTAACAAAAAAAGGGTTTAAACCAGGGAACAAAGCCTATTCCCTCGAACCCTTGAAGAGTCAGCCTGTATCTGGGCCTGTGAAATATGCCTTTTACTATCTGAAGTAATACATAAGCTATGATAAATATTAGAAGCAGACCGATAACGCGCTTTAAAAGTTTTTCATCCGCCACACTCTCAGCAAACTTATAACCTAAATATGTCAAAGGGAAAATACTGACAAGACTTATACATAGAATGACCGGAATATTCCTGTTTAACTGCGGGTATATATACCCCAGGGAATCCTTATCAACCAGTGCCCCGGCACCGACAAAGCCCACCGCAGTTATTACAAGAATCAATAGAACACATAGAATAAATTTTAAAGCCTTTTTTAGATCAGAATGCAGGGTTCTCTCGTAGAGACACCCACCAAACAGAACGGCAAACGCAAAGAATGGATACGCTCCAATGCCTGAAATCCACATGACAACAAGGCCATGCGGATTATACAGAGCCTCGGATATCTTTTCATCATAAAAAGTCCCAACCAGAAGCAGAGTTGCATAAAAAACTATTATAAAGATATTTAGCATGGCAAGTCTCTTAAACTCATTTGTCTTACTTGTCATATCCTGTCTCCAATGTTATTTACAACACAGATCAGGTCCTTCCACGCATTTTTTTGTTCTCATACTTACCCCTGATGGCCAATCCGATCGTTCCATCAGAAATCAAAGCGGTAACATACCCTGCAAAACTGAAATCAAACCCGATACCTAACATATTTATGATCGCTAAAATCAGCTTTAATCCATCCGCTGTCAGAAGCATGTAGAATATCGTCCATGTTTTTTTCTCTCCGAGATCTTTTCCAAAAGCCATAAGGAGAAGAATAATAATCTTACAGGCATTAAGGACACTGATAATGATCATCCATATATTGACTCTATAGAAACATAAATCAATAATGATTGTCAGTACACATACTGCAACATTAAGAATCAGAAACAGTTTATAGTAAACTGCCGCCTGCTTCATATATCCCTTAACCAGATATAAAATACCGACGATCAACATAGCCAGGATTACCAGCATCATAAACGCATTAGCCTGGTTTGAAAAACCTGTGGCAGAAGCATTAATGCTGTCAATAATAAAATGTACCATGGCTCCGATAGTGCCAATTACCATCAATGCCATTAAAGCCAAATGAATTATTATCAATAAGCTTACCTTTTTCTTTTGGTCAGTCGTCGTCATATTCTCTTGTCCTCCTGGTATAAATATGTATAGGCACGATTATTACATAATACTACCCTATCAGTTGAAACCTATGACTTCTTGAACGCAAAGATGAAAAACCGTTCAAGAATCTATGACATCTTGAATCAAAGATTCAAGATGCCTGCAAATAGGCCATTCCAATGCGACTTCGTCGCGGGCCTATTTGCCTCCTGAATCATGTTCTCACGAAACCCGCAGCTAGTGCGGGTTTCTGAAATATCATTCAAGAACTCATGCATTTTGCACCAGTAACGGGCGGCAATATTATTTCCGGAAGTTTTTTCTCCTCAAGGTTTCCTGCAGAATATGTAATTCCTTCATCTTCAAGTGCCTCGAGGAACTCCTTTATGTACTTTCCGTCCTTGCGAACGGTTTGAAAACTTAAACAAAAATCTTCTTCTGTAGCATTCACTTCTACCATAAGATGTCCCATTGTCAGCGAGTAAACGCCATCAAGAAAAGGTGCCAGACCACCCCATGCAATCTTACCCACGTAGCTTATATGAAAAGCTGACGGTATGCCATGGGTTGTTGGACTGTTATCTACCGCGTAGGTGACTTTATTTTCGATACCATTTTGTTTATCGATCTGCCTGCGAAATGCTTCAACCTCTCTGATTTTTTCCCAGCTAAGCTCAGGCTGCATCTGAACATACATCCTGCTTCTTGTGATGGTAGAGAGCTTTTCAACAGGCCAGTCCTTCATCCTTTTATCATATTGTACATACATCTGTCTGACCATATCTCTGTATGTTTCCGGGCACCCCACATCCTCCCGATAGTTATTGGCTATCCCACCGATAAATCTATTCTCGTCAGGGCGAACTTTTGTATGCATCTTGAACAAGAGAGCTGACAAAATAGAATTAGGACTTCCATCATTATCACGGGCATATTTCATAAGGTTTTTCTTTGGAATTTTTATGGGATAATAGCCATCAATGCCATTTGGATCCCTCATACTTTCAATATAATCGTTTAAAGGCGTAAAAGAATCCTTTGGAAAGTCAAAATTACCAACCGGAATGCCAACAGGCATATTTTCTACATCCGGTTCAGCCTGCTCCTCAAGTGTTATCGGTGTGTCAATTGTCAGGATTCCAGTCTTGTCAATATCATATCCAAGATCAGTTAAGTACTGCCACAGTGTTGCTTTTATCCATAGCATTGCGCCACAACCACCACAGTAGTTATGAGCAAAGTTAAAATAAATATTATTGTTTTCGTAAGTAATGGCAAAAAGAAACCCATTTGTCTCATCTGTTCCAAGTTTTACCACTTTGTCGCCCATACTTACAACCAAGGGCTTATCACAGGGCTCCAGAATGTATGCTTCATCCTCATTTAAAGATACCGTCCTGCTGTAGTATGGAAATCTTTTAAAAGCCTTAACAGCAGAAGTTTTCAGCGTTTCTCCGTTTACAGCGCTTTTAAGCACGACTCTAATCCTGACTGAGTAGACATTTCGCTTTTTTATCTCATACAATGTGTATGAATCAAAATCATACTTTGCCATATTCTCATTACTCCCTCAAGCCAATTGCCGGTCATTATATATTCTTTAGCCAAGTTACAACGTATGAAATCTTAATGATTATTTCTTTTTAAAAACATAGGTCTGAGTCTTAGCCCCGGCTTTCTTAAGTTTATTCACTAACCTCCGCAAAAACATAAAGTCTTGCATCATCGGTGCGGAACATACGGGTATCCTCTCCGTAGCCGGTTCCACCGTAGTCGGGATTGAGGCGGACACCACATCCGTTTAAGACACTTCCTGTAGCGATGGCTTCGTCCTTCTCGCCATTCATCTTGTAATGTCTTGCTATGATGCCATGAATAATTCCATTCTGCTTGACATGGATAGGTGCCATGGTATTTATAAGGCTTCCGAAAGCCTTGATATTAACGCCTACCTGGCGGTTTGCGACTTCATAAATCTTATCATCAGCAAGCCCCATGGTTCTAAGGGCAAGGTAATCCTTGTTAGGTCTGCTCTCCTTCTGGAAAATAAGAGCAACAGCAGCAGACTTATCCTTTGCCACAACCATGAAGCGGTACTTATCAAGTCTGTAGAAATCACCGAACTGGAATACCTTTCTCCACTGCTTGTAGAACTCAACCTGATCTGCTACCTGCTTTTTCTGCTCATCAGAGAGTTCTCCCAGATTAAGCTCATATCCAAAGCATCCAAAGGCAGCAACTGAAAATCTGGTCTCAAGCGGAACAGTATGAAGTGTCTGATGATTCGGTACAGCCGATACATGCGCTCCCTGTGTATTAGTGGGGTAGCCGTAGCTGTAGCCTCTCTGGATATCCATTCTGCAGACAGCATCCGTGTCATCGCTTGCCCATATCTGAGGAAAATATGACAAAATTCCAAGATCGAATCTGTTACCACCTGCAGAGCATCCTTCAAACAATATATGAGGAAACTTAGTGGTCAGTTCATTCATAACTCTGTACAAACCGATGTAGTATCTGTGTTGGAACTCCTTCATTCTCTCAGCCGGAAGCTCTAACGAGAATCTGTCTGAGAAAATCCTGTTCATATCCCACTTAATATAAGAAATATTTGCTGATGAAAATACCTTTGTGAGAGCATCTATGATATAGTCCTGAACATCCTTTCTGGACATATCAAGGATCATCTGTGTTCTTCCAACTGAATGGTCACGTCCGGGTGTTCTTACCGCCCACTCAGGATGAGCTCTGAAAAGATCAGAGTTTTCATTAACCATCTCGGGCTCAACCCACAGACCAAAATTCATTCCAAGTGCATTTATTTTGTCAGCAAGGCCCGATAATCCGTCAGGGAGTTTTTTGGTATTGACTACCCAGTCACCAAGGCCTGCATGATCATCGTTTCTTGCGCCGAACCATCCGTCATCAAGTACGAAAAGCTCTATACCTGCCTTAGCAGCCTCCTTGGCAATTCTCAAAAGACTGTTCTGATTAAAATTGAAATATGTAGCTTCCCAGTTATTAATGAGGATGGGTCTTTCCTTGTCTCGCCACTCACCGCGCACGATGTGCTTCCTTACAAAATCGTGCATACTGCGGCTCATTCCTCCAAATCCCTTCTTGGAGTAGGTCATAACTGCCTCAGGAGCTTCAAAGGTCTCTCCCGGAGTAAGCAGCCATTCAAAGCCAACCGGCTGAATTCCACTTACAAATCTACTAAGAAATGTACCGTTTGAAGAAAGTGCACTGTAGTGATTTCCACTGTAAACCAGGTTGAATCCAAAGCAGTCACCTGCTGTCTCAGTAGTATCAGGCATACTAAGCATAGTGAAAGGATTACTTCTGCTTCCGGACTCACCTGCAGAGAGTTCCTCGCAGACAACTTTTCCCGCATTACATACAGAAGATGTCTTCCCCATCTCATCTGCCCAGCGTCCGTGAAAACTGGTGAGCTGGAATCCAATCTGCTGAAAATCAAGTTGATTGGATAAAAGTCTGTCAATGTGAATTTCTTCATCGCTGTCATTAATGAGCTTACTGCTTCTTGTTATTGTGTTGCAGTCAGGATAGACCTTATAGATCATTTTAAGTCTGACATCCTTGTGCTTATCCTTCATGGTAATGACAAGCTGCATAGCATGGTCTGCAATGTAGGCAGGCATTACAGCATCTGTTCCAAGTCCTGCAACGGCGCTGATACCACCATCATCATAGGATGAAGGCAGAGTCTCAAGTGCTGTTATCTCGTCAGATACAACAGCATTTTCAAATAAAAAGTCGCAAGTTGTGGAGCCATCCTTAAAGGTTAGCTCAACCATGGGCTCCCTGATATCGCCCTTCCCAAAACCGGACATCTCAAGTGGCATAGTCTCAAGGCACATGGGATAATACTCCGGGGCATAGACAACCATGTTGCCGCCCTCATTTTTATGTTTGATCTCAAGAACCTTAGCCATGTCTATTAAAAATTCTGAAGCCTGTTCCTGATTTTTTAAAAATTCCTCATACTGAATCTCTGATAAAAGAGATGCACCATAATGAATATGTTCTATATGCCCGGATGGTAATACCTGCATGAAGTAACTGCTGTTTTTTGTCTGTAGCAAAAATATATTGTTGTTCCTAATTATCATCTTACGCAAATACCTCTCATAACTATGTCTATCATGATCTTAAGAGCATCATCATATGTTGTATTTCCTTCAATGAGCACATTTGAACTCAAAAAGCGCTCTATTGAAGCCTCTGTCATAGCTTTAATTACAGGAATGGGAAGAGGTCTGATTGAGCCCTCTCTTACACCCTTTTCTATAAGCTCAATAGTGTCCTCCCAGTCATTCTCAAGTCTGTTCTGGACCTTAACATAAATCTTTGGATATTTATCTTTTAGGGTAAATATCTTTCTGAAATCCACATCGCGATATTTGTCCGGCATGCAGATCATTATTCTCTCTATTTTCTCAACTGTAGAAAGGGAGTTGTCATTTAGAATCTCAGCTTCCTTTTCCTTGATTGAATCAAAGCAGTAATCAACAAGTGCATCGAAGATTTCTTCCTTGTCATCAAATTCCTTGTAAATAGTTTTTTTACTCATGTGGAGTACGCCTGCCACATCATCCATAGTGAACTTGGAGCCCTTAACTTTAAACTCCTCAAGCACTGCCTCAAGTATCTTAATCTTTGTATCGTTCATGTTACCTCCTAATAAAAACAGCTCCTTACAGCTTTTTATTTGCTATGAAAAAGTCCCTTACAGCCTGTAACAGCTCATCCTTTGCCATAGTCTTAAGCAAATATCCGTTGGGTTTTAGGCTCACAACCTTCATGACACTCTCTTTGTCACCTTTTCCTGTTAAAAAGTAAACCGGAGTGCTTGAGGTCTTGGCTTCGCTTCTTATCATCTCCAGAACCTGCGGTCCTGATGTTACCGGCATCTCATAATCAAGAAGTATCAGATCAGGTGTGTTGGTTGCCAGATAAGTAATGGCCTGCATGCCGGAATTAACTATCGTAACCTTGTATTCCTCATCGAGCCACCCCTTGACCAGCTTCAGGAACACCGGATCATCGTCCACAAGAAGAATGTTTTTCCTTCTCGACAGTTCGTCGTTAAGAAGACATATCTCCCTCATTCTTGCCGTGACCTTCTTTATATCAAGAGGTCTCTCAAATCTCTCTGCTATCATATCAGGCGGAATACTCGAAGTTACTATTTCATATTCCGTGGCGTCTCCTATCATGCAGAGGATTTTCTCATTTTCAAGGCAGATGTCCCTGAGGTATATCAAAGTATCCGCTATTTCATCCACATAGGGCCCTAAATAAAACAGAAATACGTTAGGTTCCTTCCTGTATTTTTCAAGCTCATTTACCTTGGGGGCTGCCTTCGTCACCGACAAGCCTGCTTCAGTCAGGTTCTTGCTGATGGCATCTACCATGAAGGTCGACCCACTACTGATCAGTAGAATATTGTTATCCATCATTACCTCCTGCCTTCAGTAGGCTCTTTATCTTGTCCCAATCAGCATCTGATATAGCTTTTTTAAGCTTTGTAAAAAATGCTTTGTGCTTTTGGGAAACTCGATATTGTTGTATAGTTTCCATTATATACCCAATGCTGTCATAATCAAAGCTTTCTGCCATTTCTTTTATGGCATTTTTTGCTTCATTTATGGCATCTTCCTCCATCACCGGAAGTGTTTTGTCTATGTCCTGTCCATGCTCATTGTCATACTCAAAGAATTTATCCCACAAGTGCTTATACATGTTTAGAAGCCTTGGTGTATCTTCACGTATCTTTTCAATATCCCCGTTGTCACCGGCCTCCTCAAGACTCCTTGCAAGCTCTGATATTCTAAGAGCCCCTATTATTCTGGCTGAGCTTTTAAGCGAATGAACCTTTATCGTGTAGTTTTCAATGTCTTCGTTTTCAAAGGCTCTCTTTATATCGTTGAAGTTAGACTCTATATTGTCCTTAAAGGAATGTGCAGCTGCAATAAATGCCTCCTCGGATCCGCAGTTTTTTATTCCTTCCTCTATTGCGGAAAGCGGTGCATTTTTTATCCATTCGGGAATGGCAGAAAAATCTATGGCGGTTTTATCCTCTCTGTCTTGAGAGTCATCAATTACCATTTTGACCTTCTCCACCGGAAGGTGCTTAGTCATCATAAGTTCAAGTTTTTCTGACATTATGGGTTTTGTCAGATAATCAGTAAAACCTGCTGAAATGTATGTCTCCCGCGCACCGGATATTGCGTTTGCAGTAAGACTGATAACCGGTGTTGTGATGTTCTTATTCTTTTCATCGCTTTTAAGTCTTTTAAGCGTCTCAATGCCATCAATCCCCGGCATTCTGTGATCCAGAAAAATAATATCATATTGATTATCCCTTGTTTTTTCAAGGCACTCATATCCGTCATTGGCTGTATCTATCTGCACCTCAGTTTTCTTCAAAAGTTCTGCAAATACAGTTATGTTCATAGGTGTATCATCGACAACCAGCACCTTCGCCTCAGGTGCTATGAATCGCTCGTGATACTTTTCCCTCTCAACAAGTGCTCTCTGATATGACTCCATATAATCCCCGATGGGATCAGGCTTTATTACCTTTTGCCTTAGTACAAACGAGAACAACGAGCCTTCTCCGTAAGTACTTGATACTTCAAGTTTGCTGCCCATGAGCTTCAGGAGTTTTTGCGTAATATTGAGACCCAGTCCTGTACCTTCGATACTTCTGTTTCTCTTTTCATCAACTCTCTGAAATGCGTTGTACAGTCTGTTTAAATCCTCAGGTTTTATTCCAATACCCGTATCTTTTACACTTACGAGTAAATCTATACAGCCATCAGGTGCTTCTTTATAGTTTATGCTAAGTGTCACGCTTCCCTCATCTGTGTATTTTACAGCATTGGTAAGGATATTGGTGATGATCTGCTTTAGCCTTATTTCATCACCGTACAGAATGCCGGGAATATTGGTATTTACATCAAAAATAAGCTCAAGTCCCTTAGCGTTGATTCTTGGCTTTATCATATGCATCAGATCATTTATGACTGAAGATACATCGTATTCAACTAAAATGACATCCATTTTTCCCGCTTCAATTTTGGAAAAATCGAGAATATCGTTAATTAAACCAAGTAGCGTATTCCCCGCTGTTTTTATATTCTGTGCATATTCCAAAACCTTATCGTCTGAGGATTCTCTTAAGATCATTTCATCCATTCCAAGGATAGCGTTGATGGGCGTTCTGATCTCATGAGACATATTTGACAGGAAGCTACTTTTGGCTTCGTTTGCAGCCTCTGCTTCCTTCGCTATCTCCTGAAGTTCTCCTGTCATTGCACTCAAAAAATGTGCAAGTCTCTCATGCAAAGGAATTATTCCATTATGTTCATGCTTTTCCCTATGCTGATCAAGCACACTGAAGGTCCAACTGCCAAGTCCTTCTCTCATGCCAATTGCTATAAGGGCACTATTTAGAACGCCTCCTTTTCCGTGGTATTTATATATCTCACCCATTCCGAAAACAAGACCTGCAGGAGCATTCATTACATTTTCATAACGGTCAATCTCAACAGTCCTATTGTTCTGCAAGAAATTGATCCTGTTCCCGCACACTATCAATGTAAGTGCCTGCGCGCCAAAGGCTTCTATCCTTGCCGCACCTTCATTCGTTTTGCGCAGTATATCAGCCTGCTCCGCATATGAAAATCTGATTCTTTCTCCGGCTCTTATATCGCCCTCAATAGTAATATTACCTTCTTCATCAACTCCTGATGGCGTTCTGCCAAGGCAGAATCCATCCCTTTGAACCATCATTGGAAATTCACATACATTATTTACAAATTGGCTGTCAGGTTTAACTCCCAGATATTTCTCATATATATTGGCAGCAGGCTCACCGTCTATCTTTTCGATTTTTATTTTTCCACGGCTGTCAATGTCCGATAATTCTACCTCCAAAAATCTTCCTATAGGTTCCCAGCCGAAAATATAATCCTCATAGACATACAGCTCCTCGCTGTATAAAAGCATCGCAACAATTCCGCCACCAAAATCAGTATTGGCAAACACGAGAGAATCTATAGTATTAACTCCAACTACTCCGTTCATGTTTTCCGCAAAATTGGCATTTGATATGGCTCCAAAAATCGGAATATTCTCGTGGTTTTGAGAAATGCTGTCAATGACCTTTGGCGCCGCAGCATTGGTCCTGGCAAAATATAAGCATATAGCTTTTACATTTCCTATTGAATCTATCTCTGATTTAATATCTTCTGCATAAGAAACAATACTGTCATAAGAATCAGTTGGAATCTCACATTTCTTATACAATAACCTTACCTTCGTATTCTCAAGAAACACAAAGTTTAAAGTTATAATCTGTTCAACCTCAAAGTACAGTTTTGTGGAACCTGAAGTAATGCCTATGATCTTCAGCTTTGGGAAGGAACTTTCCAGCATTAAAAGTATGCTGCTGATACTTTCTTCAGAAACACTGCCAACGCATACGTCAACATAGCCATCAACATATGATTCGGGAGTAAACTCTTTTCTGAGCTTTCGTACCTCTTCATTTAACTCTTGGATTTTGAAGACCCTGATAACTTTTTGTTTCATCATTTATTAATCTCCGGCTGCCCTAATGTAACAGTGTTATATTTTAGCTTTCGATCATGGCTGCTAATCTGTCTCTCTCAGCTATTATCTGTGTTATGATCTCCGAATAATCCATATCCGTTCCTGTTCTTAAAAGTTCTGTCATCTTACTTGCAGGTTCATAGATTGGAGTGAGAGCAAGGTTTCCAAGAACCCCCTTTAGAGCATGAGCTGCCTCGAAAGCCTCCTGGTTCTTCTTTTCTTCAAGGAGGCTTTTTAGTTCCTCATAGCGTTCTCTCTCCAGCGCTTCAGGAATAAGTTCAAGATAAAATTCCTCATCATCAAGGCACCTTGCAAGTCCCTCAGCGGTGTCTGCACCGAATTCCTTTAGAACATCTATCGTAAGCATTTTTTGTTTCCTCCTAAGGGGCAGTCGGCTTAGCTCTTTGCTTATTTCTGTGCTGCTGCCTTCTCTTAATTGATGCCACCAATTGCTGCATTAACCTCTGCCTCAAGCTCTTCATTTTCTTTTTCAATGAGTTTTTCAAATTCACTTGCAGGGCATGGCATGGAAAAATAGAATCCCTGAATTATATCGCAGCCTGCATTTTTAAGAAGGTCATACTGTTCCTTGGTCTCAACACCTTCCGCAACCACCTTCACCTTCAAAGATCTCGCGATATCTATCATGAGCTCTACCATCTTCATATCCTTGTTGCCATCATGGATATTCTTCACAAACTGCATATCCAGCTTCAGGATATCAATAGGAAGGGATGTGATCATATTAAGGGAGGAATAGCCTGTTCCAAAGTCATCCATTTCTATTGCAAAGCCTCTATCCCTAAGTCCGTTCACTACCCTTATGATCTGATCCGAATTCTCTGTATATGCAGACTCTGTTATCTCAAGGTTAAGCATTCCCGGAGATATCCAATTGTTCTGGACTGTGGTAAAAATCTCCTCCTCAAGATTTGGAGCGCCTATATCCACACGAGATACATTGACAGATACGGGAACTTTGAAGTCATATTTCACCATCCACTCACCGACCTGTTTGGATACCTCATCCCATACATAATGATCAAGCTTGTGAATCAGTCCGTTATCCTCGAAAAGTGGAACAAATTTGTCAGGTCTTAAAAGCCCAAGCTCCGGATGCTCCCATCTCACAAGTGCCTCCGCTCCATAGAGAGAATCACGATCTCCCCGGATGGAATATTTTGGCTGGTAGAATATGACAAACTGCCCGTCCTTAATACCATTTTCCATATCATTAATGAGGCGTTCATTCAGTGCCTCCTTGTCATGCATCTCCTCATCATAGAATGCAAGCTGTATATTGTAGTTGCCTCGTATGCTGTTGCATGCAACTCTTGCCTTATCAAAACGCTGCTCCACAGGTATATCCATATTCACATTTCTGTAAATACCCATTCTCAGATATACCCTGGAGTTATTCAATATATACTCAAGGCCTTCTCCAATATCCTTTAACATCTGATCATAGTCAGAACCACCGGGAATATACAGCAAAAATTCGTCCGCACCGCCGCGTCCTGCAATTCCGCCCTTTTGCTTTGCAATCTGTTTGACACTGTCTGCAATCTTAATCAGTACATCATCACCGGCTCTTCGCCCCTGAAGTTCGTTTATAAGATGGAATCTGTTTACATTGAAAATAAGAGCATCCATACCTGAATTTTGATAATGTAAATCTCTAAAATGTGAATACTCCATAAAGAAATCATGTGTAAGAAGCCCTGTCAGGGCATCATTCTGAGTGGACTGAATAAGTCCCCTTCCCTCTCGAAGCTCTATCGCTCTGTCGATTCTGGCGCGAATAACCATGGGATGTGAAAAGGGTTTGGAAATAAAATCAACAGCGCCAAGCTTAAAGCAACGCACTTCCGAGTCTATCTCGGAGGTGCATACAATAACGGGTATCTGCCTGAGTATCTTGTCATTCTGCATGAACTCAAGTACCTCATAGCCATCCATATCCGGCATCATGAGGTCGAGTAAAACCAATGAGATAATATCACTGTTTTCCCTTATGGTATCTATTGTTCTAACTCCATCATCAGCGTAGATAACATCGTAGCTGTCCTTAACAATATTATCCAGCATTTTTCTGTTAATGGGTTCATCTTCAACAATCAATATTGTTCTTCTGACATTAAGCTGGCCTACCATTAGTTTTCCCCTCTACAAGCGATCTATAAAAGATACAAATGCAAGCATATGGTCGAGTTAACATAAAACAGCTACCCTCGTCCTCATACGCAATACTATTCTATCATTTATGAGTTTCCAAGATGATTAGCATGATATGAAAAGAATATAAATTTTTTCTATATTGTAGTTTCCTATAAATTGACAGATTCACAATATTAAAGGGCTACAACCGGGATGTTCACATCTCCGGATGATAGCCCTTATAATTTAGCTCAGAGCTGGCTTCTCTTAAAATCAGCTCAGATTCAGCTTTTCTGAAATATAGTACTTATATCCCTTCTTTTTGCAATACTTCCTGACTTTCTCTCCAAGGTCTTTACTCTTTGTATACTCAAGAAGATAGCATTTCTTTTTGTTCTTCTTAACAAGCTTAAGGTACTTCTTGAAAAACTTTGTGTCTGAAGCGCTGTTTTTCCCGAATTTATCTTTATCATAGTCTATGATTTTAGAGAAAACCGACTCCTGATTTACTCCGTCAAGAATATCATTCAGGTTGCCGTTTCTCCTATGGTACTCAGTTACAAAAGTATCTCCACCATTTATAATGACCTTGCCCTTTTTCTTAAGGCCTTTTAATATGGTCTCCACTCCGGAATAAATACTGTCGTTCTGATAAAGGTAGTAAACATCTATATTATCTACGAAAAATCCATCAACTCCCGTCGCAATTATCTTAGAAGACAGCTCATTCAATATAAAATCCTGCCACTTTGTATCAGAGACATCCACCCACTTTTCATCAGGCCAGTTTTCATATACTCCAAGAGTTATATCCTCGAAGTTATAATAATACTCACGATAATTCTCGACAGCTCCCACATTTATATAGCTGTATACTTTATGTCCCTGCTTCTTCAATTTTCTTATATCCTTGGTAGAAAAACCGTTCTGCGCATCCAGAACGATCGTCTTATAATCCCTGAATCTCTTAAATGCACGTTTTCCGGAATTAACTGACAGAAAAACTCCGTATTCATATTTGAATTTCTTTGTCGCCGCAGCTGCATTTATCTCAAAATGTCCCAGGATAAAGCATATGATAATTGTGAAAATAAGGATGTTTGATATTTTTTTCATGTGTTTTTTAATCCTCCTATATATCAACCTAAGTCCATATCTAAATGCCATGCCGCTCATAAAATAACATATCTGAAAAGGCTTTGCATCATCATTCTAATAAAAATGTAATATGAAAATATGCTATAATGCTCTCTATATCTAAAAAAGCATTTAAAGGAGAATACAAAAGTATGAAAAAAGGAGCTATTATCGGAATCATTTTGGGAGTAATTTTGGCTGTAAATGTATGCGGTTGTGAAGATCCGTCTAAGCCCCGCGGCATGTCTGATACAAATACATCTACATCCAAAGAAAGTGCAGATACGCAACAAACAGAGAATAATGCTGCCCCGGAGAACAACACGCCGGCAGACAATAGTTCACCCGAAGACGCTTCAAATACAGCAGACAATAATTCATCAGAAGATACTTCAAATATTGAAGACACCGCTATATCAGAGGATAACCAAGAAGCCGTAAGCAATTCATCTTCTGAGACTCCTGTGGATTCAGCTGCCACAGCAAGCACTTCCTCAGCAGGAACAGTACAGGAGGAAATAGCTATGATTGAGGCTAAATCTGTAGAATATGAAAATGCATTATTGAGCGACATTACTCAGACAGATATGAATATAACTACTGCCGATTGGTATCATCTGTGGGATGACGAGCTCAATTCCCTCTGGCAAAGAATCACCGCTGAGGAAAAAGATATGACTGAACTCTTAGCCGACCAGAGAGCATGGATCAAGAGAAAAGAAGCCGACGTAAAGGAAACCGGTGCATTATATGAAGGAGGTTCCATGCAGCCTCAGCTTGAAGCTTCAAGAGCTGAGGAATTGACAAGAGTCAGAGTGTATTATCTTGCCGGATATCTTGCAAAATTGAGAGGTGAAGCCTTTACAATATCCGACGAAATTCAGAAAAGCCTTGATGAGCAGGATCCAAGCCTCGAAAGTGTATTTGAGAAGTTTGAAGGGCAATATGTTTTTGATGTAAATACCGGACATTGTCTCAGAATAGAAAGAGCTGCTGATTCAGATTTTGAGATACCTGATGCAAAATGGATTGTTTCTGTCTCCATGGGTGATGTTATTTCAGATCTTGATGTCAATTCTTTTACAAAGGATTCAATTACTTTCTGCACTAAGCATGACGGTCGTGAATCCTGGTACAAGCTTTCATTTAGTATGGAAAATTCAATCATGTTCGCTTATGGTCAGTCCCACGATGCTATGGATGATATAATATACTGCGAATAAAAAAATGAGCAGAGCACTTAGCCTTGTATTTTATAGCTTCGTGCTCTGCTTTATTATTTGCTTTATTATTTGCTTCATTATTCAAAACAGTCTTCACCAAATCTTACTTTGGCATAAGCTTTGATTGCTTCTACGCATTTTTCGAATCCAAGCTTGCCACTGTCAAGGCAAAGATCATAGTTGAGAGCATCAGTCCAGACATGTCCTGTATGGAACTCGTAGTAGTCAGCTCTCGCCTTATCAATCTGAGCAATGAATTTCTCAAGATCCTTTCCTGTAAGACTCTGCACCTTTCCCGCTTCCTGCATAAGGAAATCATGGTCTGCATGAACGAACACCCTAAGGGCGTTATCATAATCCTTCAGCACAAAGTCCGCGCAGCGTCCGACTATTACGCAGGGCTCACCTTTTTCAGCAAGCATCTTTATGGCCTTGGCCTGATTGCTGAAGATATTTTCATCAGATGTAAGTGATGAGTCACCAGGTTTTTTTACAATTCCGTCATAAACTGTTGAATGGAGTGAGAGCTTACTCTTCCATCTGCTCTTAACTTTCTCATCTGCATCAACAAAATAGCTCTCATTTATTCCGCTCATCTCAGATGCTACCTTGGACAGTTCCTTATCGTAATAATGAATGCCAAGCTCCTCAGCCAGCATCTTTCCGACAGTTCTTCCACCACTTCCATACTGTCTTGCGATTGTGATAACTATATTCTTCATGTCAAATTCCCTCCTAAAAAGCAATAACATTCTTGTTCTATAGATATAACAGAACATTCATCCTTCAGATATGAGCTTTATTCTCCAAGATATGCCTTTCTGATGGATTCATCGTTGAGAAGGTCGTTAGCATTTCCTTCCTTAACGATGCTGCCTGTTTCAAGAACATATGCTCTGTCGGCTATGGTCAGAGCCTTCTTAGCGTTCTGCTCAACGAGAAGAACTGTCACGCCGTCCTTGTTCACATCCTCAATGATGCTGAATATTTCATTTACAAAAATAGGTGAAAGTCCCATAGATGGCTCATCCATAAGTATTATGTCAGGATGAGACATAAGAGCTCGTCCCATAGCAAGCATCTGCTGCTCACCACCTGACAAGGTTCCTGCTATCTGCTCTTTTCTCTCCTCAAGTCTTGGAAAACGCTTATAAACCATCTCGATGGTCTTCTGAAATTCATCCGCATCATTTCTGGTATAAGCACCCATCTTCAAATTCTGCAACACAGTCATGTCTGCAAATACGCGCCTGCCTTCAGGAACCTGTGCCATTCCAAGTGAGACAATCTTATGACCCGGAGTGGTTACAAGATTATGATCCTTATAGGTAATCTCTCCCTGTGAGGGCTTAAGAAGCCCTGACAAAGTGTGAAGTGTTGTAGTTTTTCCCGCACCGTTGGCCCCAATAAGAGCTACAATCTCTCCCTTTTCCACATGAAAAGAGATTCCCTTTAAAGCTTTAATAACGCCATAGTTTACGCTCAAATTTTTAACATCTAAAAGTGACATATAATCTCCTAAAAACTTCTTTCTATACTACTGGTATTATTGGCCAAGATATGCCGCAATAACCTCAGGATCACTCAAAACCTCTTTTGTTTCTCCCTGCTTAAGCACACGCCCGAAGTTAAGTACAGTCAGCTTCTCGCAGATTCCGGACACAAGCTTCATATCATGCTCAATAAGAAGAATCGTCATACCGAATTCTTTTCTGACAAGAGCAATGGTATCCATAAGCTCAGCTGTTTCATTTGGATTCATTCCGGCAGCAGGCTCATCCAGAAGAAGAAGTTTGGGCGATGTAGCCATTGCTCTAGCTATCTCCAGCTTTCTCTGCTTACCATATGGAAGATTGCTTGCAAGAGTATCTCTCTCAGCATCAAGGTCAAATACCTTTAGAAGCTTCATGGCCTCATCATCCATTTCCTTCTCAATTTTCCTGTATCTTCCAAGATGAAGTACTCCTTCAAGAGCGCTGTATTTAAATCTCTCCGTGAGTCCGACCTTAACATTATCGATTACAGACATCTGATGGAATAGACGTATATTCTGGAAAGTTCTGGCTATTCCTGCATGATTTATTTCTATTGTGTTTTTTCTGGTGATGTCTTCGCCGTCAAGACGGATGATACCCTCATTTGGCTTGTACACACCTGTCAACAAATTGAAAACCGTGGTCTTTCCGGCACCGTTAGGTCCGATTAGGCCATAGAGTTCTCCTTTTTCAATTTCAAGACTAAAATCATCAACGGCTCTCAGTCCGCCAAATGCAATACTTAAATTATTTACCTGGAGTAATGACATAATTACGCATTCCTTTTTACAAATTTGTGAGCTATTTTCTGTCTCCATTCAACTGCTGCGGGTGCCCAGTTAAAGAGCATCATCACAATAAGTACGATTGAATAAATGAGCATTCTGTATGTATTCAGTTCCCTTAGCATCTCGGGGAGAAGATAAAGGATAGCTGCTGCTATAACTGAACCTCTGATATTACCGATGCCGCCAAGTACCACATATACAAGGATCATGATTGATGCGTTGTATCCAAAATACTGAGATGTCGCCGTAAGTGATGTAATGTTGTGTGAGAACAGAACACCTGCAGCTCCTGCAATTGCAGCTGAGATTGTAAACGCCATCATCTTATATCCTGTCACATTAATTCCTGCTGACTCTGCTGCTATGCTATTGTCGCGAACAGCCATGATCGCACGTCCAGCTCTTGAGTTCATAAGATTAAGAACTACAAAAAGTGAAAGCAAAAGAACTATTGTGGCAATAGTGAAATTCGCGTCCCTCGGAGTTCCTGTTACGCCCATGGCACCGTTTATAATAACCTGACCGTCAGGCTCCATACCGAGCTCCATTACGTTATTAAGTGAAAAGTGGGGTCCGTGTGAATCAACACCAAAATAAACTGCATTGATGACATTTTTAATGATTTCTCCAAAAGCCAGAGTAACTATCGCAAGATAGTCTCCCTTAAGCCTTAGTACCGGTATACCTATTAAAAATCCAAACAGCGCTGCTGTGGCAATTCCAATTACAAATGCCAGGAAAAATCTTGGCGCTGTAGGAAGAGTATTCTGAGTTAGTTTTGAGAAAACAGCACTTGCAAAAGCACCTATGCACATAAATCCGCAGTGTCCTATACTGAGCTCTCCAAGTATTCCAACACAAAGATTAAGGGCTACAGCTATTACCGCGTAATAGATTACGGGAACCAAAAGTCCCTTCAGATGGCTTGAAAGATTGCCTGTTTTCATAAGGATTTCCATGATCAGATATAAAACGATCACGACTGCGTAGGTTATAAGATTATCTTTGAATTTTTTGTTTTTCATACGTTTCTCCAAATGGATATAGATTATTTCACTCTCGGGCTAAAGCTTTTTATAAGGAAGTTCCGCTCTCGGGCTTGCGCGTTTCACAAGGAAGTTCCGCTCTCGGGCTAACGCCCTCGCCGGAACAAGTATACTCACTAGACTCGAAAATACCTCGTCAAGTGATTATACTTTTTCCTGAATCTTCTTCCCTAAAAGTCCGGTGGGCTTAACAAGAAGCACCACTATGAGGATTCCGAAAACTATTGCATCCGAAAGCTGGGATGATATGTAGGTTCTGCTCAGGATCTCAACTATTCCCAGAACTAATCCACCGATCATAGCACCGGGAATTGAACCGATTCCACCAAATACCGCTGCAACGAAGGCCTTAATACCGGGCATTGCACCAAGGTACGGAGAAAGTGACGGATATGCTGAACAAAGAAGTGCTCCCGCAATTGCCGCAAGTGCAGAACCAATGGCAAATGTAAGGGATATTGTCTTGTTTACGTTAATACCCATGAGCATTGCAGCGCCCTTATCCTCAGCGACTGCAAGCATAGCCTGACCTTCCTTAGTCTTATGTATGAAAAGCTGAAGAACTATAAGAATTACCACACTTGAAAGTATGGTTACTATTGTTACGCCCTGAATTTTCAGGTCTCCTCCTGCAAAGGAGATTCCCTGCCAGGAAATAACAGATGAAAAAGACTTGATATCTGCACCGAAAATAAGGAGTGCCAGATTCTCAAGGAAATAACTGACGCCAATGGCAGTTATGAGAACAGCCAGAGGAGAAGCAGCACCTCGTAGCGGCTTGTATGCAACCTTCTCAGTAGTTATTCCAAGAAGTGTACATAAAATAATGGCAGCAATGATTCCAACAATAGTGTTCCCACTCAATGTGGAACATATAGTAAAAATAACATAGCAGCCCACCATGATAAAATCACCATGTGCGAAATTCAGCATTTTGGCAATTCCGTATACCATAGTGTAGCCAAGGGCTATAATAGCATAAATGCTCCCAAGGCTTAGTCCGTTAATGAGATAAACCAGAAAACTCATCTTTTCCTCCAACAAATACCTGAAAATATAGTGTAAATATGAACACGAGGAATGCCTTTGACAGCATTCCTCGCCACCTTGCAATTATAATGATTATACCAACAGAAATCAGTTGATGTCTATAACTCTATATTTATTATTACTCTGCTGTAACGTAAGCGCCATCCTTAATTACAACGGCCTTAGGCTCTTTATTAGGCTCACCGCTTGCATCCCATGTCATTGTATCTGATGTAAGACCTGAAGCAGTGATGTTAACGATTGCACCCTTAACTGCTTCGCAAAGATCGCTAACGCTCATATCCGGTGTAGCACCTGACTCCTCAAGGCACTGCTTGATGATATAAACTGCATCATAAGCATCTGCTCCGAACTGGTTAGGTGTATCGCCGTATTTTTCCTGATAATTCTTAACGTAGTTAACTGTAAGCTCATCAGTTGCATCTGCTGCGAAAGGTGTAAGAAGCATAAGTCCCTCAGCAAGTGATGTATCGAAGTTCTCAACTGTAAGGATACCATCCATACCATCTACACCAAAGAATGTGGGAGCATAGCCCATGGTGTTAGCCTGTGTAAGAATAAGTGATGCCTCTGTGTAGTAGATAGGAAGGAACAGGAGCTCTGCGCCTGCGTCCTTAGCCTTCTGAAGCTGAACTGAGAAATCTGTCTTGGAATCTGCTGTAAATGCCTCAGCTGATACTACTTCAAAGCCCTGATTGGGAGCTTCCTGTGCAAATGTCTGATAAATACCTGATGAATAAACATCTGAGCTATCATAAATAACTGCTACCTTTGTAGCAAGCTTGTGGCTTCCGATGTACTGTGCTGAAGCAAGGCCCTGGTTAGGATCTGAGAAGCATACACGGAAAACATTGTCATATGCAACACAGTCAGAAGCTGATGCAGAAGGTGTAAGCTGGAACATGTTGTCTTCATGTGTGTTCTCACTTACTGCAAGTGAGCATGCACTTGTTGTTGAGCCAACAAGGAACTGCATTCCCCAATCCTTAAGAGTGTTATAAGCATTCACAGACTTCTCAGCGTTAAGCTCGTCATCCTCACCCTTCATCTCAACCTGATAGCCGTTGATACCGCCGTTAGCATTGATCTCATTTACTGCAAGCTCTACTGAATTAACAACTGCATTACCGTAAGCTGCTGCACCGCCTGTAAGAGGTCCGATTGAACCAAACTTAAATGTAGCTCCGCTATTTGCTGCACCCTCTGCAGCTCCATCTTCTGAGCTCTCTGCTGCTGTGCTCTCTGCTGCTGTAGAATCTGCTTCACCAGCGGGAGCAGAGCCGTCCTGTGCATTACCACCGCATCCTGCAAGTGTACCTGCAAGCAGTGCTGTTGCAGCCATCATGCTTACTAAGCTCTTCATTTTCATAATATGTCCTCCTCGTTTTAGAATTCACAATTTGTGAAAGCTATTTGTATCATGCTTATACATGTATACAATCTTTGTTTAATACTTTAAAGTAGTACAGTATAAATGTCAAGTGTTTACATAATTTATGAATTTGTTTTATAACATGGCAAAAGGAACTCTAAAAAGCAGCCCTTTATATTATCGAATAATTCCCACAGCATCCTGTACGGAAGAAACCCCAATAAGCTTCACATCCTTAAATTTAGACGCATACTTTTCTGCCACAGTCTTTGGAACTATACAGGTTTTAAAGCCAAGTCGCTGCGCCTCTGATATTCGCAGATCGGGAAGATTAACTGAACGCACCTCGCCTGACAGGCCAACCTCTCCAAAGGCTATCACATCATCAGGGATTGGTCTGTTGCGGAAGCTCGATACTATGGCCATGCACATAGACAGATCAAGAGCAGGCTCTATAAGCTTCATTCCGCCCGCAAGATTTATGTATGCGTCATAAGATGAAAGCTCAAGACCTACGCGCTTTTCAAGCACAGCCATAAGCAGATTTACCCTGTTGTAGTCAGTACCGTTTGCCTGTCTTCTCGGAAAATTGAAATTGGTGTGACTGACAAGCGCCTGTATTTCAATAAGAATAGGCCTTGTTCCTTCTACAGAGCAGGTAACAATTGAGCCGCTTGCATTTTCAGGCTTGCCCTCAAGCATAAATTCCGAAGGATTGCTCACTTCCACAAGTCCCTCATTTCTCATTTCGAAAACGCCAATCTCGTTGGTTGAGCCAAATCTGTTTTTAACTGCTCTAAGGATCCTATAGGAAGCATGTCTGTCTCCTTCAAAATACAGAACAGTATCAACCATATGCTCAAGCACTCTGGGGCCTGCCACTGTGCCTTCCTTGGTTACATGACCGACTATGAAAACCGAGATTCCAAGCTGCTTTGCTATACGCATAAGAACTGAAGTTGATTCCCTGACCTGCGATACACTTCCGGGAGCAGAGCTCACATTTTCATTAAACATAGTCTGAATTGAGTCTATGATAACAACCTCAGGTGCAGCTCTTCTTATCGTCTCTTCAATAGTTCCAAGGTCCGTTTCGCAAAACAGATTCATGTCATCTGTAAACTCACCTATTCTATTGGCTCTAAGCTTAATTTGCTGGAGTGATTCCTCTCCTGAAATATAGAGAACTTTCCTGTGATCTGATGCAAGGAGTCTCGCTGTCTGCAGTAAAAGAGTTGATTTTCCAATTCCCGGATCTCCTCCCACAAGAGTAAGGGAGCCCTTCACAAGTCCTCCTCCAAGAACTCTGTTAAGCTCACCTATATGAGTATCAAACCTGTCCTCTTCATTTAACGTAATCTCAGAAAGCTTCATTGGTTTACTTTGAGCATCACCTGAATTGCCATAGCCGCCTATGCCTGCTCCTTTTGATGCATTTCCGGATTTTCCCATTACAGAGGGTTTTATTGTCTCTTCTACAAAGCTGTTCCACTCTTTGCATCCCGGGCACTGTCCCATCCATTTTGCAGATTCATATCCGCAGCTTTGACAGAAGAATACTGTCTTTATCTTTGTTGCCATATAAAAATTCCCCTAACTTTTATCTCAGACTCTACCAACTATAGTAACCATTCCGGTGTAAGATTTCCATACCCTGATTTTCTTAAAAAATGCTAATTCCAGTGTGCTGTTCACATTATTGAGTCTGAATTCATATTAAAAAACCACAATAATATAAGAGGACTGCAAAGCAGCCCTCTTATGAAAACACTATATTCATTTATGAATTTCAACTTTAGATGGAGCAGTTCCGAGTGCTACGCTAAAGCTCAGCTTCCCTCCAACTCCTGTCTGCATCGGACCAATATTTTTACCATCCACCAGGATGTGATATTCTGTGTTTTCTTCAAGTCCGACGGTAATCTGTGCATCTCCCGGTCCTTCAACCTCAAAAGCCAGACCACCTTCACTTTCCTTAAAATGTGTGACCGTTGTCCCCGGAACAGATTCATAAAGGAACATCTCGTTTTGTTCAAGCTTTGTTATATCCTTAAAGGTCTTAACCTTCAAAATATTGCCTTCATGCTTGAAATCATCAAGCTTTTGTTTGGAAGGCAGCTCATAATTTCCAAAGCTTATAGTTCCATCAGCTTCTGCCCTTAGTAACTGTTCTACGACAGCCATCTTATACCTCCTGTTTTGGGTACTGCTAAAACACAGCAGTCATTTATGGAATTTGGTGCTAATACAATTATAAAGCAAATACTACTATAATTTTATTAAAACTTTATGAACCTTAATCTTTTTCACGCATTATTTTGCTGACTTCTTACCTGATGCAGCTTTTTTGGATGTCTTCCCTGTTGTTTTACCGGTTGTTTTCTTTGCAGCCTTAGGAGTTGCTGCCTTTTTAGCAACTTTTTTTCTGCCTGAAGCCTCGCTTGATGCTTCCTTTCCTGCCTTTGAGCTGAATACAACCTTATCGTCCTTAAGTCCAATTGTAACCTTACTGTCGCGCTTGATGTTGCCCTTTAAGAGCTCCTCTGCCATGGCATCCTCAATTACAGACTGGATTGCTCTCTTAAGAGGTCTTGCACCCATCTTGGCATCCGAATACTTCTTTACCAGGAACTGTTTAACAGGCTGTGACATAACAAGGTCAATTCCAAGCTGCTCCTTACATCTCTTGCTGAGGTTCTTACTAAGAAGAGCTACAATTTCCATCATCTCCTTTTCATTAAGAGGATGGAATACCATGATCTCGTCGATACGGTTTATGAACTCAGGTTTAAAAAGTCTCTTAACCTCTTCCATTACGCCACTCTTCATGTTCTCATAGTCCTTCTTCTCATCGGAAGCTGTATCAAAGCCAAGTCGCTTTGGTTCGATAATGCGCTGTGCACCAACGTTTGAAGTCATGATAAGAATAGTATTCTTAAAGCTTACTTTTCGTCCCTTTGCATCAGTGATGTGTCCGTCATCAAGAACCTGCAACAAAACATTGAAAATGTCAGGATGTGCCTTCTCTATCTCATCAAAAAGGATAACTGAATAAGGATGTCTTCTCACCTTTTCGCTAAGCTGGCCGCCCTCGTCATATCCTACATATCCCGGAGGTGAACCTATCATTTTTGATACGGAGTGACCTTCCATGTACTCAGACATATCAACTCTTATAAGTGCATTCTCATCGCCAAACATTGCTTCTGCAAGTGCCTTGGACAGCTCTGTTTTGCCGACACCTGTGGGTCCCAGGAAAAGGAAAGATCCAATAGGTCTGTTGGGATCCTGAAGTCCTACTCTTCCTCTTCTGATAGCCTTGGAAACAGCAACTACCGCATCCTCCTGACCTATTACCCTCTGGTGAAGGATATTCTCTAGCTTAAGAAGTCTTTCAGATTCCTTCTCAGCTATCTTCTTAACCGGAATCTTTGTCCACATTGCAACAACTTCGGCAATATCATTCTCTGTCACTATGTAGTCAGCATTCTTTTCCTTCTTATCCTCTGCTGCCTTCTTGCGATTGAACTTTTTGATAAGAGCTTCCTGCTCGCGATGGACTTCTCCTGCTCCTGCAAAGTCTTCCTTTGCAAGAAGCTCCTCAACTTTGGAATCCATCTCTCTTATCTCCTGCTCCATCTCACGAAGAGCTGCAGATGAGCCTGTAAGGCGAAGTCTTACTGCGGATGATGCCTCATCAATAAGGTCTATAGCCTTATCCGGAAGGTTTCTGTCGTTTATATATCTGCTGCTGAGATCTACCGCAGCCTGAATAGCCTCCTGCGTGATCTTTACATGGTGATGCTCTTCATATTTCCCTACGATTCCGTTCATAATGGCAAGAGTCTCATCTCTGTCAGGCTCCTCCACATTTACAGGCTGAAAACGTCTCTCAAGAGCAGCATCCTTCTCAACATACTTGCGATACTCAGTGATGGTTGTAGCGCCGATCATCTGTATCTCACCTCTTGCAAGTGAAGGCTTTAATATATTCGAAGCATCAATAGCACCCTCGGCGCCGCCTGCGCCTATAAGTGTATGCATCTCATCCACGAAAAGAATGATATTTCCATCATCTATAACTTCACGGATGACTCTTTTTATACGTTCCTCAAATTCACCTCTGTACTTTGATCCTGCGATCATTCCTGAGAGGTCAAGTGTAAGAAGTCTCTTATTCTGAACCGTAAAGGGCACATCCCCTGATACTATCCTCTGAGCAAGTCCCTCAACCACCGCTGTCTTACCAACACCGGGTTCACCGATGAGGCAAGGGTTGTTCTTGGTTCTGCGGCTAAGTATCTGGATCACTCTCTGAATCTCATTATCTCTGCCAATGATGGGATCAAGCCTGTTATCAGCCGCAAGAGCTGTAAGATCTCTGCTGTACTGGTCAAGCATGGAGGTCTTTTTCTTGGAATTGTTCTTCCTGCCAAGGTCCTCTTTTACCAGATTGGCATCCTCTCCCATTGCTGAGAGAGTCTCTGCATAAATCTTCTGAACAGATACGTTCATGGTACCGATAAGGCGGACAGCTACATTCTCGCCCTCCTTGATAAGGGCCAGAAGAATATGTTCCGTACCAATCTTATCTGCACGGAATCTTGAAGCCTGTCTGTCAGCCTCATCCAGAACGCTCTCTGCGCGTGGTGAAAATCCCTCTTTATCAAGAAGAGTGATATTGCCACCCTCGACAATGAGATCTCTGATGACATCCATCATCTTATCCTCATTAATTCCGTTATCAATAAGTATTCTTGAAGCCACGCAGCCCTCTGTCCTGATAAGGCCCATAAGCAGGTGCTCCGTGCCAACGTAGTTAAGCTTCAATGTTCTTGCTGTTTTTCTGGCAAGTTTAAGCGCTTCCTGCGCTTTCTCTGTATATTCTTTACTCAAGTAAACTCCTTTCTTTAAGAGCTATTTAGGGCTCCTAAAAGGTTTTAATTCTCAATTAGTCCGGTCCGTCACATCCCATAACCACCGTAGATTCTGTCCACCATCTCGTGTATCTCTTCCTTTGAAACCCCTTTACACATGGCTCTGGCAAGAACTACACTGAGCATATCCTGCGCTTCCTCAAGCGCCTCAAGCTTATTAAGATCTATGGCGATGATAGCTCCCCGCCTTCTGTCAATCTTCACAAAGCCCTCCTGCTGCAGAATGGAATATGCCTTGTTAACAGTATGCATATTTATTCCAACCATATCAGCCAGCTGCCTGACGCTGGGAAGTTGCTCTCCTTCACGGAACTGAGACGTCGCAATACCCATTATGATCTGATTACACAGCTGCACATATATAGCTTCATCGCTGTTAAAATCAATTTCAATTACCATGATTCGTCTCCTTTCCTGTGATACGTCTAGTATAACAGAAGGGTGTCCCATGTCAATAACAAAGCGTTGTATCCTCACGGAGTGTTTTTATCATGTAGAAAAATGAAGCAGTTTCCTGCAAATCAAAAGGCTGCCACTGGTCAGGTGACAGCCTTATATACACTAATATCAGTTTCTATCCTCATCGTCCAGGTCAAGGAATTCAAATTCGAAATCATCGTCATTTATGAGGAAGTTACGTGACTTACGTCCTGTCTGCGGTGCCGGTTCAGGCTCCACAACTCTTCTCTCTCTTGAAGGAGCAGGTCTCTCGCTTCTGTCAGCTCTCTCCGGTCTCTCAACTCTTGAATCCGAAGAAGGCCTTCTTGACGGTCTGTCGTCTGAAAGAAGTGATGCAGCAGTTCCCATAGGTGCGCTTCTTCTTACTGATGAAGTAGCGGGCTTCTTACTGTCTGCCACTACTCGTCCTGCTGATGCAGGCTTTTCATACTCATCCTTTTCCCTGTTTCTGTCAAAAAGCTTCTTTGCAGGCTTCTGAGCAGGCAGGTCCTCATATTTATTCTTCTTGGTATTGGTTTCCTCTTCATCATCCTCGTAGTACATGTAATCACGAAGCTTGAATACAAGGAAGAGAACAGCTGTTACAAGAAGGAATATCACTATACCCATTCCAATAAGGCCGCCGCGAAGTTTCTTGATCTGACCCTCAAGTGATGCTGCCTGCTGTCCTGCCTTGGCATAGTCAAGCAGATCGTTAAGCTTAACCTGTGTGCTCTCTACATTATCATAGAGGTACCAGGTCTCTGTGCCTGTTCCATCATCCTTATATGCAAGTGAAAACTCACCATTACCAACAACTGAAGGGTCAACTGCAGGCTGTTCTGCAACAGGCTCACTCTCTGCGGGCTGCTCACCTTCTACGGCCTCTGCACCTTCAGCACCCTCAGCAGGCTGTTCACCCTCAGCAGTTGTCATTTCACCACCGGCCTGAGGATCATCAGTCTGAGCAGGAGCAGGTGCTCCCATCTGAAGAAGGTCTGCACGGACAAAACCTGTTCTGCCGCTGTCACCAAACTTTATCTGATACCATTTTTTATTATCTGTTCCTGTAGCCTCACCTGTAACAGTAACACCGTCGCCGTTCTTAACAGTACCAACTGTGCTGTAGCCTGTGCCGGCTCCGGATCTTACGTTAGCACTTGCGACAGTTACAGTAGCGGGCTGCTCCTCAACAGCAGTCACCTGTGTTTCAGGAAGTGCGGCATTGGATGTGCCTGCGTCAGTACTCTTGGTCTCGCCTGATTTTGAGATAAGGTCACTTCTGACGTAACCATATTCCTGTCCATTTACATAAATTCTGTACCACACATAGCCCTGTGAATCTGTGGTCTCATCAATGATATCAACCTTGTCCCCCGAATCAAGACTTGATACCTGCTGGGAAGATGTACTTGCTTCTGATCTGACCTTAACATTTGATGATGTTACGGTGCCGGTAGCAGCCAGTGCCATAATAGGCTGCCCAAAAACCAACACACCGGCAGTCATAACAGATGCCGCATATATGGCATTTTTCCCGAATTTCCAACTTATCATACCTTATACCTCCGGTTACAAGTGCATTTTATAAAAATTTAATGCACATAAATATTTCTGTTTGCTGAAATTAACAACTCAACATTTGGTGCTAGTATAACACAAAACCACTACATTTTCACCTGATATGACTTTTTTTTAATAGTTTGTAACATTTTTTGTCCATATCCTGGTAAGACACCAAGATATATGTCAAGACAATTAATTCTAAATGTAATATAATTTATTTATATGCCGATTTATTGATTAATTATTATCGATTCTGTACCATGTAACATTAAAACATCTGTTGGCAACACCATATTGTGAAGAAAGAGGTATAATATGGAAGATTTGCTTGTCATGAGAAACATCACAAAATGTTTCCCCGGAAGTAAGGCTTTGGACAATGTCAGCTTTTCTGTAAAAGCAGGCGAAATCCATGCTCTTGTCGGTGAAAATGGTGCCGGAAAATCCACTTTGATGAACATCCTTAGCGGTAACATTCCCTTTGGTCAATATGAGGGCGAATTACTGCTAGATGGCAAAAGATGTCAATTTAAATCTCCCAAGGATTCAGAAGCCATTGGCATAGTTATCGTTCATCAGGAGCTCTCACTTGTGCAGAGCATGTCCATAGCTGATAATCTGTTTTTGGGAAATGAAAAAGGTTCCCGCTTTGTACTTGACCGAAAAAAAACTCTTGAAGAAGCCAAAAAGGTTCTGTCGCTGGTAAATCTTACTGAAAATCCCGCTACTACCGTTGAAAGAATAAATGCCGGCGAGCAGCAGCTCGTTGAAATAGCCAAAGCTCTGTCCAAAAATTCCAGGATTCTGATTCTTGATGAACCTACATCATCTCTGGGCGAGGAGCATTCAGCTGCCCTTTTAAAACTCATGAAGGAGCTGAAAGCCAAGGGGCACTCCATGATCATAATCTCCCATAAGCTAAATGAGATATTTGATGTTGCGGACAGAATAACAATCCTTAGAGACGGTAAGACCATCGAAACTCTGGAAAATGACAGGAACACAATTGATAAGGACCGCATCATCCACGGCATGATTGGAAGAGACCTGGATGTCCTTTACCCTGAAAAAAAATCCACAATAAAGAATGAAGTTGCCCTTAAGGTTGAGCATTACAATATAGAAAGCGTACGGAGAAAAGGTGCCCTTTCTCTGGAAGATATCTCTTTTCATATAAACAAGGGTGAAGTTGTTGGACTCTACGGACTGCTTGCATCGGGCAGAAGTAAACTTGCAAAAAGTCTCTTCGGTAGATCTAACAAGTTCAACGCATATGGAACGGTAGAAATTGACGGCAAGAAGGTAGACCTGCATACTCCTAAGGAAGCCATCATGGCAGGTATCGCTTATGTGGCTGATGACAGAATACAAAATGGCCTGTCACTTGACAGGAGCATCCGTGAAAATACCACTCTTGCAGGTATTCACAAACTGACAAACTACGGCTTTTTAGATAAGAAAGAAGAACGCAATGTAGCAGAGGATTCCATGGTCCGCTTCCACACCAAGGCGCGTTCGATCGAGCAGACCGTAAAGGAACTCTCCGGCGGAAATCAGCAAAAGGTACTGTTGTCAGAGTGGCTCTATACCGATCCCAAGGTTCTTATACTGGATGAACCGACCCGAGGAATCGATGTCGGCGCACGATATGAAATATATTGCATAATAAATGATTTCGTAGCAGAAGGAGGCGCTGTCCTTCTGATATCCTCTGAGCTTCCTGAGATCATGGGACTCAGTGACAGAATCTATGTCCTGTCGGAGGGCAGAATAACAGGTGAAGTAGATACCGCCAATACGACACCTGAAGAAATCATGAGCTTGATAGTCGGGGAGGGGCAAAAAGAATGAACTTAAAGCAATTTCTTAAACGCAACTATCTTTTTATCGCACTCCTTCTGGCTATAGTAATCTTCGGTTTTTCTACAGAAGGAAAGCTGTTTTATGAAACAAATATCAAAAACCTGTTTTTACAGAACATATACGTTTTTGTCCTTTCTTCAGGTATGTTTCTGTGCATCCTTGCCGGTGGTAATACTGATCTGTCATGTGGCTCCGGCTTATATTTTATTGCCGCAGTTGGTGCTTATCTTATGCAAAGAGGAATCGAAGGAATTCCCGCTTTTATTGCCATGCTCATCACCGGCTGTTTGATCGGCATCTGGCATGGTATTCTCATAGGAAAACTTGAGCTTCCCTCCATGATAGTGACCCTTGCCGGGATGAGTATTTTCCAGGGCTTCGGCGATTACATTATTGGGGGATTTACACTTTCTGTAACTAACGAGCAGTTTTTATCAATATTTGGATTGCATGGACTTTTTTCCTTTCCACTGCTGATCGTTCTGCTATGTATACTCGCAACCATTTATACAAGCGAACTATCCCCCTTTGGACGTCATATCTACGCGCTTGGCGGCAATGTAAAGGCTGCAAGATCCTCGGGAATAAGCCCGTTCCGCGTTGTATTTTTCACCTATGTCTATATGGGAATCATGACAGCCATCTCCGCCGCACTGGTGGCCGGGAGAATGGGAATTGTACCTCCGGGGCTTGGTAAATCCTATGAGATGGATGCCATCGCTGCCTGCTTCATAGGCGGAACAGCCGTTACAGGAGGAAAGGGAAGAATGCTGGGAGTAATCCTTGGTGCTCTCCTTATGGGAATAATCAATCAGGGAATGAGTATAATAGGTATTTCCGCCAACTGGCAGGCCGCTGTCAAAGGCGTTCTTCTGGTATGTGCAGTACTCCTTGGCAATGTATCAATTGAAGGAGGGCGCGTACAGTTATGAGAAAAAATTTGGAAAACAACTCCCATTTATATATATTTATAATCCTGATTGCACTGTTTGCAATTCTGACAGGTGGAGATATCCTTAGTCCTATGAACGTTTCTTCACTGTTCCTTCAGAATTCCCACATCTTTATCCTGGTTGCGGGAATGACGATATGCATGTGTAAAAAGGGCAATCTTGATATCAGCATCGGTTCCTTTATTTGCTTTGTATGCGCCATGGGCGGCGTTTTTCTCTCTATATTGAAGCTAGGAACCCCTCTCTCAATAATTCTACTGTTTGTAGTGGGAATTCTCTGGGGATGCCTTGTAGGTTTTATAATCTCCTATTGCAATGTTCCTGCATGGGTAGCTACTCTTGGTGGTTATCTTACATTTAGAGGCCTTGGAACTGCTATCCTCAACAATTTTTCCGCAACAGGCAGCATCACAGGAATTCCTGACAGTTTCATAAGACTTTTCTCAGGAAAAATGTTCAGATCAGACTTAAACAGCTTTGGAGTTTCATCACTTATTGTTTGTATTCTGCTGGCAGTTATCGGCATTGTCTGCAAAATTATCTTAACAAAAAAAGAAGGCCTTCCCATAACGCCTAAATACTATATAGTATCAGCAGTATTCCTTTTGCTTTCAGTTTTCATAGGAACATCCTTTGCAAGAACAGGCGGTATCCCTGTTCCCTTCTTATGGATGATCATCACTGTGGGAATTCCTGCCTTCTGGCTTGATGCCACAACAAAAGGCAGAAAGCTCGTAATGCTTGGCTCAAATCCCGCAAATGCAACTCTTGGAGGCGTTGATACCAAAAAAGCCGTTCTTTTAACCTATGTTTTCATGGCTCTTTGTTCCACACTTTCTGCCTGCATAGTTCTTGCGAAATTTCATGCGGCAAGCTCTTATGCCGGTGTGAATTTTGAAATGGATGTAATTGCAGCCTGTGTAATAGGCGGCGTTTCAGTTTATGGTGGAAAACAGGAAATCCTGGGTGCTGTCATGGGCGCCGTGCTGATAGGAATTATAAACCTTGGGCTTAGTCTTCTTGGCATCAACATGACAGGCCAGATGATCTTAAAAGGAATCATAATCCTTCTTGCGATTTCCCTGGACATTTTTATCAAACGTCAGGATACACGCAGATAAGTTTAAAGAAAAGGTGGCGCACATAATGAATAAAAGAAATAGGAAATATATATATATCTTACTTGCTCTGTCTGCACTGCTGATACTTATGACAGGATGCTATGCAAAAAAGAGCGACAAAAAGATTATTGGAATCAGTGCTCCAAGTAATGAAATCCAAAGGTGGGCCTTGGAAACGGTTCAGATAAGGGATGAGCTCTATAAACGCGGATATGATGTCATCACTCAGTATGCCAGCAATGATGTAGCTATGCAGATCAATCAGATAGAAAACATGATAGCCCAGGGCGCTGAGGTTTTGATAATAATCCCCGTTGAATCTGCATCCCTTGGAGAAGCCATGGATATGGCAAAGGAACATAACATACCTGTAATCAGCTATGACATGTTGATCACAAATACCGATGCTGTGAGCTATTACACAACCTTCGACAATTACGGTGTAGGCAGGATCATGGGCGAATATGTCCGTGGCAAGCTGGACCTGGATAATGCAAGCAGGACCTATAATATTGAATTCACATCAGGAAATCCCGGTGATAACAACGCTGCATACTTTTTTAACGGTGCAAAAGATGTCTTACAGCCATATCTTGACAATGGCGTGCTGAACATTGTATCCGGTCAGACCACATTTACTCAGTGCTCAACTCCCGGATGGAGTACTGAAAAAGCCCAGCACCGCGCAGAAAATATTCTCGCATCATTTTATCAGGATACAGATGTCGATATATGGATATCGGGTTCAGACATAACCTCCCTTGGTATCATAGGAGCACTTGGTAACTCTTATAACGGCAGTTATCCTCTTATTACCGGTCAGGACTGCTCGCTTCTTAATGTAAAATATATCATGGAAGGTAAGCAGGCGATGAGCGTATTTAAGGATCCTACTCTTCTGATAGAAGCCACCACCAATATGGTGGATGAGATTCTATCCGGAAAAGAAGTGACTGTCAACGATACCGAAACTTATTTTAACGGCATAAAAACCGTTCCCTCCTACTTGTGCAAACCGGTTTACATAGACGCAGATAATTACGAGGATGTTCTTATATCTTCAGGCTTCTATACAAAAGAACAACTACTGGAAGACTAAATGGCTAAAAGACTTCCCACATACTAATCCCCTGCGAGCCCCATTTCTTCTGCGCTCGGCTAACCATTAAAACAGAGGAAGTTTGTATAAACATATGCCGCCCTGCAGAACTCACTCTATGCCGGGAACCATTCGTTTCTCCGCTGTGGCGATTATGTGTGAGCGCTTGTTTTCTAATACCGGCAATGCCACTTTGGGGCATGCGTAGAAAACTGTTTGAAGCAGGACGCATCTACAGTATATAAAAGCGTGGTCATAAAAAAATATGCGTCCTGCAAGTTTTTTTCGGAGCATGCCTATAAAAAGTGGCAGCCGGTATTTTAGAAAACAAAGCGAGCATAATGAGCAAGCAGCGGAGGAACGATGGATTCCAAGGCATAGAGCTCAGACATGCTTTGGGCGGCATATATACAAACTTCCTCTGTTTTAATAGCCTCGCCAGCAGAAGAAATGGGGCCCGCAAGGAATATGTATGTGGGAATATGTGCAGGCTCTTTTTAATGTTTACAGATCTTTTTATAAACAGCCCAGCCCTAAGGCATCCGTTTGGAAATGTGCAGTTCTCGGACGAGGATGCTGATTTTCAAGATGAAGGAATGAAGAGAGCTCGACTGCTACGAACAACGCTGAGAGGAGAGCTCTCTTCATTCATGAGTCTTAGAAAATCACACCGCAGACGAAAACAAGCATTTCTAAATGGATGCATTTATTCTGTTATTGATAAAACTTATGCTTCTTCTATAGCCTTACCTATGTCGTGACGCATATATTTGTTCTCAAAGCTTACCCATTCGGTAGCTTCGTAGGCTTTCTTTCGTGCCTCCTTAAGAGTATCTCCCTTTGCGGTGATGCCAAGTACGCGGCCACCATTTGTTACGATCCTGCTGTTTTCATCAAACCTGGTGCCTGCGTGGAAGCAGTAATAGCCGTCCTTATCCTTGAAGTTCTCAAGGCCTGTTATTTCCTTGCCCTTCTCATAGCTTACCGGATAGCCCTCAGATGCCAGAACCACGCATACTGCGGCCTTATCCTCAAACTTAAGATCAAGCTTATCAAGAGTACCGTCAATAACAGCCTCGCATACCTCTATCATATCTGTCTCGAGTCTAGGCAGAACTACCTGAGCTTCAGGGTCGCCAAATCTTGCGTTATACTCAAGAACCTTGGGACCATCCTCAGTGAGCATCAGTCCAAAGAAAATAACTCCCTTGAACTCTCTGCCCTCAGATCTCATGGCGTCAACAGTTTTCTGATAGATGTGTTCCTTACAGAACTTATCAACTTCATCAGTATAGAAGGGGCTTGGTGAAAAGTTACCCATTCCGCCTGTATTAAGGCCTGTGTCTCCGTCTCCTGCTCTCTTATGATCCTGAGCTGAGCTCATGAGCTTTATGGTCTTACCATCAACAAATGAGAGAACAGAAACCTCACGACCTGTCATGAATTCCTCGATAACCATGCGATTTCCGGCATCGCCAAACTTCTTGGTCTCCATGATCTCACGAACCCCTGCCTCAGCATCAGCCTTAGTTTCACAGATGAGTACACCCTTGCCGAGTGCAAGACCGTCTGCCTTAAGAACGATGGGAAACTTAGCAGTCTCAAGATATTCAAGTGCTTTCTCCGGATCGTCAAAGGTCTCGTAAGCTGCTGTAGGAATGCCATACTTTTTCATAAGATCCTTTGAAAAAGCTTTACTTCCTTCAAGAATTGCAGCGTTCTTTCTGGGACCGAATACTCTGAGTCCCTCAGCCTCAAAGGCATCTACGATACCGCCTACAAGCGGGTCGTCCATTCCGACAATTGTAAGATCGATCTGCATATTTTTTGCAAATCTGACAAGTTTATCAAATTCCATGGGAGAGATCGGTACACATTCAGCGAGCTCTGCGATTCCGGCATTACCGGGTGCACAATAGAGCTTATCAAGATGTTTGCTTCTTGATACCGCTTCTGCTATAGCGTGTTCTCTTCCGCCTCCGCCAACTATAAGTACGTTCATATCGTCCTCCAAATAATTAAATGTTATCCGGGTCGTATCCTTCAATTACAACCTTGCCATCAACAACCTTCACCTTATCGTTTGCTATAAGGTCGATTGCCCTGGGAAGTATCTTCCACTCTGCCTGCTCCATAATTCTCTGCTGAAGAGTCTTGGCAGTATCATCGGGGCGAATCATTACAGGTTTCTGCAGAATAATGGGGCCTGTGTCTGTTCCCTCATCAACAAAGTGAACTGTCGCTCCTGAGACCCTTACGCCTCTCTCAAGCGCCTTCTCATGCACCTTAAGTCCGTAGTAACCCGTTCCGCAAAATGACGGAATAAGCGAAGGATGGATATTTATGATCCTTCCTGAAAATGCCTTTACGATTTTCTCCGGAATTACCACAAGACATCCCGCAAGAACTATCAGGTCCGGATTTTCCTTCGCAAGTAAATCATAAAAAGCTTCATTAAAAGCATCTCTGTTTTCAAATTCCTTTGGAACAAGAACCTCTGTCCTTATCCCATGCTTTGCTGCCCTCTCAAGAGCATAGGCATTGCGGTTATTTGAAAAAACCATGCCTATTCTGGTATTGGTAATTGTACCGTTCTCCACGGCATCAATTATTGCCTGGAGGTTTGTTCCGCCTCCTGACACAAGGACTGCAATGTTCAGCATATCTCTACTCCCTTGTCTCCTGCCTCAACAGAGCCGACAATCCATGCCTTCTCGCCTGACTCCTCGATAGCCTTAAGAGTCTTTTCAGCATCAGCAGGATCAACTGCTATTACCATACCAAGTCCGCAGTTAAAGGTATTGAACATCATCTTTTCATCCAGATTGCCCTTCTTTTTCATGAGCTTGAAAATAGCGGGAACCTCGTAGCTGTCCTTCTTCACAACTGCCTTACAGCCGTCGGGAAGCATTCTCGGAATATTTTCGTAAAAGCCGCCGCCTGTGATATGGCTGTAGCCCTTAGCCTTTACTCCTGCATTTTTAATGCTCTTCTGCATCTTTACATATATTCTTGTGGGCTCAAGAAGTGCCTCACCAAGTGTGCAGCCAAGCTCGTCATAGTATGTCTCAAGGCTCTCCTTTGTCATATCGAACACTTTTCTCACAAGTGAGAAGCCGTTACTGTGAACACCTGAAGAAGCTACGCCGATAAGTGTATCACCGGGTTTAATTGTGCTTCCATCGATCATGTCCTCTCTGTCTACTACACCAACAGCAAAGCCTGCTACGTCATATTCATCCTCAGGCATAAGTCCGGGATGCTCTGCTGTCTCACCACCAACAAGTGCACATTCAGACTGCTTGCAGCCCTCAGCAACACCCTTAACTATTGCGGCAATCTTCTCAGGATAGTTTTTGCCGCAAGCAATGTAATCGAGGAAGAAAAGAGGCTCGCCGCCTGCACAGATTACATCGTTTACACACATTGCAACGGCGTCAATTCCGATAGTGTCATGCTTATCTAAAAGAAACGCAAGCTTAATCTTGGTTCCTACTCCGTCGGTTCCGGATAAAAGTACCGGATCCTTCATATTTTTAATGTTCGCAAGAGAAAACGCTCCTGAAAATCCTCCAAGACCACCAAGGACCTCAGGTCTCATTGTTTCCTTTACATATCCCTTGATCATCTCCACTGACTTGTAGCCTGCTTCGATATCAACACCCGCGTTTTTGTAGTTAAGCTCTGCCATTTTTTCCTCCGTTTTTTGAACTCATTTGTCCTTTGGGCACCTCCCCGTCAAGGAGAAGTCGCCAAGTAAGATAGATAAATTTGTGTTACTTATATGGAAAGCATTGGATCAATCAGTAGTTTTTATAACCTACTTCCTGTAAATGCTCATCCTTTTTGATTACAGCTTCCTTAAGTCCCTTTGAATATTCCTTAAGTTTTGAAAGAAGCTCTGCATCACTTGTAGCAAGAATCTTAGCTGCAAGAAGACCTGCATTCGCGCCACCATTGATAGCAACAGTAGCAACCGGAATGCCTGTAGGCATCTGTACTATACTGTAAAGAGAATCTCTACCGCCTAATGAAGTTGTATGCATGGGGATTCCGATAACAGGCATTGGGAAAATAGCGGCGCACATACCAGGAAGATGTGCAGCCATTCCTGCTCCGGCAATGATGACTTTAAAACCTTTATCCTCGGCGCTCTTCGCATAATTAAAGAACTCCTCGGGTTCGCGATGTGCCGAGATAATATTCATCTCATAAGAAATACCCAGCTCATCAAGTATTTGTGCTGCTTTGGCCATGACCGGCATATCCGAATCAGAGCCCATAACAATTCCAACTTGTGCCATTTCTCTCCTCCGAACTTGATTATAATTAATGTATTATGTCCCCTCAAAATGCAGGGACCTCTATCACAGAAAAGAATATAACACAGTTTTCTTTAACAATCCACTAATCAATTTTGTTTTTTATCCTCTGACTCCGTTATCAGCCAGCAGATAGAGCAGCCCAAAAGCACCGCTTCCGTGAATTGCCGCCATGGAAGCAGATTCCTTCTGAACTATTATTTCATCAAACACCATTAAACTGTTGACCCATCTCTTGATATCATCAAGCTCCGTTTGTGACAGATCCGTATGGGTTATGAAAAGGAGTTTCCTGTCAATTGGTGAAAAGCGCGTAAGCTGATCCTCGACATATTTTTTCCTGCACTTTTCCACAGGACCTACCATCATTTTTCCGAGGGTTCCTCTTCCGTCTCTGAAAAGTATAGCAGGCTTAAGCATAAATACTCTGCTGGCGCCACCAACTCTTCTCTTTATTCTTCCCATTCTGATAAGGTAGTCTATATTATCTACAAGAAAGCTTGTATGTACACGTTTCTTTATCACATTTAATTCTGCAATACATTCCTGAACATTTTTGCCCTCCTGGCACAGTCTTATAGCTTCAAGCACTAATATTCCTATGCCGCTTGAAAGTGACTCTGAGTCTATGACAGTCACCTTATCAAAGGAAGCTGCTGCCTCTTTTGCCACATGGAATGCCCCACCTGCTTTTCCGGACATACTGATATGAATGATATTCTCAGCATCAGACAAATGCGCTGCAAAAAAGTCCTCATAGTCCTGGACTGTAGGTACTTCTGCAAAAAGATCCTCTGATCCGCCTTCACTCATGTATTTAAGGATGCCTTCAGTTTCTACCTCAACGCCATCCAAAAATACTCCGTTCTTGGTCTTAATGGACAGTGGAATGATTGGTATTCTCAGCTTTTCAAGCATCTCCTTTGGTATATCACAGGCGCTTTCGGTGGTGATAAGAATTGGCAGTCTCTCCTTAGAACCCATAAGCTTGTCATCCTCAGGGTCTATATATAGAGGAGATATTCTTCTGACCTTGTCAGCAGGAAGGACTCTGAGAAGCGTATTTTCAAGCATCTCACCGGATACAGGCTTTAACAAAAATCCATCAAAGCCGGCAGCCCTATACTTGGCCTGGTCATCTGCCGATGTATAAGCCGTTATTATGATCACAGGTGTCTCCCGGCACATTCCGCCAACCTGGGTGCGGAGTTGTCTCAGGCACTCTATTCCATCCATCTCGGGCATCTCATAATCCATGAAAATGCAGTCATATTGGATATCCGCACATCTTGACAGACATTCTATCCCATTTTCAGCCTGATCGATCACCATCTTGGTATCCCTGAGAAGCTTGGCCGTAACAATCCTGTTCATGACATTGTCGTCCACAATCAGAACCCTGCAGGAAGGAGCCTCAAAGCTCTGCCTGTAGAACTGATTAACCTCCCGGCTTTTCAAAGTCTCAAGGGCAAGTTCGCCCACAGGTTCAACCGAAACAACCTCCTGCGGCAGCGTAACCGTAAAGGTTGAACCCTTGGTGTAAATACTGTTTACCTGAATCTCTCCCTCCATGGCATCCGTCAGCTGTTTAACAATGGCAAGGCCAAGGCCGGTGCCGCCAATTCCCTTTGTCTGCTTTACATTTACCCTCTTAAATTCGTCAAACAGATATGGCATATTGTCCCTCTTGATTCCCATACCTGTATCTTCTACGGTAAAAGCAAGATAAATCCTGTTGTTACTGTCAGGTCGCCACTTAACAGACAGCTTCACACTGCCTTCATTTGTATACTTTATGGCATTGCCGATGAGGTTCATAAGTATCTGCTCTATTCTGACATCATCTCCCAGGAGTCTCTTGGGAATTGTCTTGTCGATATCAACATGAAAAGCAAGACCTTTTCTTGAAGCCTCATCCCAGATAAGGTTCACCGTCTCAGAGAGCATAAGTGCAACATCATACTCTGCAGGTATAATCTCCATCATTCCGGACTCCAGCTTACTCATATCGAGAACATCATTCATAAGAGATAGAAGCATCTTACTTGCGCTCTTGATATTGGATGCACTCTCTGCAACTTCATCGGTGGTGGCATTTCGGAGTATTACCTCATTAAACCCAAGGATTGAATCTATGGGAGTTCTTATCTCGTGGCTGACACTTGAAAAGAATCTGCTCCTTGCCTGCCCGAGCTTTTCAATCTCTTCCTTTTGCTGCTCAATAAGCTTATTCTCCGATTTATAAATCTGATTTTGAAAAAGTATCATTATGGTCAAAAGTCCACTCACAATAAGCACACTGGTAACCGAGTCAAAATGAGCAGCTTCATTTGTGTGTGCTGTAACAAAATCAGGAAATTTATACGCAAAATAATAAGAGATTGCTGTGGTAATCCCGCCTATTGCCAGAAGAAAATATTTTCTCAATCCCTCTACAGTCATACCGATGAAGGTAAAACCGAATACAAACCATATGGGAGAACCGCCGTAGATACCGCCTCCAAGGATGAAGGCCATGGGCAGAATAAACAGCACAAGAGCAGAAGCTATGATGGTAGCTCCAAGCTGAACCTTCCTCTTTTTGATGGTCACCATGAAGATTACGGTAAAAATGATCAGGAAGACCGATATAATAAAAGTGTTAAGGATACTGTCCTCTACAAGTATACCTATAAAGATCAGAATGAACATGGAAAGAAGCCCTATTACAGGTATGACTGAAAACATCTTTTCCTGCAGGGTCTTGTCTCTGTCATTTGCCACACTGAACAAGCGCTTAATGATCATGATGCACTACCTCCGCGAACCCGCATTATATCAGCTCTTACGGCATCAATCTGCCCCCTTAGGTCATCGTGATTTGCTACAACGAATGCCTCCCACTTTTCTTCGGCGGCTCTGGCTATATCCCCTGCCTTTTTGGAGAGGTCATTTGCACCTATTATCTTTGAAGAAAGCTTAAGTCCCTCAAGCTTTATCCTGTAATTTTCCCAGTCTTTCTCATCATACAGTTTCTGAAGTTCTGCAATAATCTCATCCGCTTCTCTGTCAAATTCAAGAAGCATCTCAATATAAAAATCATTACTTCCGCGGCATATCCTAACACCGTTCTGAGGATTCAGAATTCCAAAGTTCATGGGAATAGCTGCACCGCCATATACATTCGAAGGATGCTCCTCTTCCTTTTCTTCTTTAACTGCCACATATTCCCACATAGTTGAAGGCAGGAGCTTTTTCAAAACTCTCTCAAGCTCTGAGACCTCTATTGGCTTTGCCAGAAACTCATCGAAGCCTTCCTTCATGAACATCTCTCTCACACCGCTGACAGCATTGGCAGTAAATGCAATGATGGCTGCCCTGTCATCCTGGCCGGCGTTAGTCCTTATCTTCTTCATTGCTTCTACGCCGTCTACCTCGGGCATCATATGATCCATGAAAATTACATCATATTTCTTTTTCTCGCACATCGTAACAGCTTCCATACCGCTATGGGCAAGATCTGCTATCATTCCGTAGCCGGCAAGGATACCCTTTGCAACGATAAGGTTCATATCCTCATCATCTACAATAAGGGCATTTACATTCTTAAACACAAGCTTTTTGCCGCTGGTTTCAGGGTCAAACTCCCAGAGAGCCATTTTCCTGTTAACTGCATTTACTATGGAATGACTGAAAATCGGTTTCCTGATAAAGGTCACATTGCTGTTTTCAGGTACCTTAAAACCCGGAGAAACCGAGGCTATAACAGATATGTCAGCCTTTACATTTTCATACCATTCAGGATTCTCAAGGTATTCCTCCTGGGCTATTACTATATGTGTTATCTGATTTTTGGTGCTAAGCCTCTTTAATTCCTCGAATTCCACAACCCTATGGATAGGCACAGAAAGGCCTTTAAGTATGTGCATGATCATAGTAGTATAGTATTCTCTTACCGCAGGACTCTTATACTTATCATTTCTAAGGTAGCAGGCAACCTCAAGCTTCTCAGGGTGGTCAACAACAACACTTGGCTTCTCATCCACAACCTTTTGCGGAAAGCTGACTATAACCTTTGTGCCCTTTTTGAGCTCACTCTCTATTTTCACAAATCCGCCCATCTTCTTGACAAAGCCATATACTATAGCTAGTCCAAGGCCAATTCCTTCCACTCTTCTGCTTCTTCCGGAATCTATCTGATACAAGCCTTCAATAACCCTCTTTCTCTCTTCATCAGACATACCGATTCCTGTATCCGTGACCTCTATGCAAAGGTTAACGCCGTACTCTTTTTTCCTTGTGAAAACGTGGAGATTGACGCAGCCGTTACAATCAGTAAACTTCACTGCGTTTATCATGAGATGTCTGATTATTCTCTTTATTCTGGCTGAGTCTCCCACCATTCTGGCAGGAATATTGGCGTCCATATCTATTATTACTTCGGGCGCTCCCTCCTTTTGAAGCCTGAATTCCACAGCTATATCACTTATTATGGATGATATTCTGTACTCATCCTCAGAAAGAATAAGAGACTCCGTATCTATCTCAGTATAATCAAGGATATCTTCTATTCTGCTAAAAAGTCTGCGACCCGCTCCCTGTATGGCACTAAGATTTGCCTTCTTATTTTCCTCCTTCTCACCATCAAGAAGAAGACCAGATAAGCCTGTAACAACATTGATAGGTGTTCGCAGCTCATGAGAAATATTCGCCATGAAGTCCTCTGATTTCTGCTTCATGTCCCTCATCTGTTCTTCAAGGTCATCTGCCGTTCTTTTGGAAAAAGTGAACATCTCGCATATATAGCCTGCCGTTCTGTCCGCCAGAATAATTGCAAGACAATCAAGAAGCACTATTCCTGCATTCAGCTCATTTTTCTCCATATTGGACAGGATAAGTATGAGATGATATCCGAGAAGCATCACATATGCCATCAGAAATATTCGAAGAACTGCTTTTTCCTCAGTGAGAGTAAAAAGCATCATCGCAAGCACAAATATAAGCGCAGAATTATAAAATTGGTTAATATGGGATCCATAAAAGAACACGGCGAGCGAGATAAAGCCCGCATAGACAAAAATCCGGAATCTGAAAACAAACTGTCCGGACACATAAATACTCCAGGAAGTAACGGTTCCGATCACAATGACCGGAATCGCCCACAATTCCCATTTTTCAACTATGGAGACAACAATAAGTCCAAGGGAATACATGGAATAGCACACAAGTATCACTATCTGAATACTTCTTTGTATATCCTCATTCCGCCTGCTTCTGTCCATAGGTACACCTCATAAGACCGAAAAGTACAATAGCATCCCTACCCAAATAATAGAAAGCACATTGAGTATTATCCCCAAAGTCGGAAACAGCCTGAATATATCCTTTTCCATCCTGGACAGTATTCCCAGAACAAGTCCCGCTATAGAATAGACCAGGCAGAACATCACTGCCACAGCATACCTGGGCTCTGCCTGTCCACCATTTCTATAGCTAAGGAAAACCGCATAGCTGATGGTGAATACCGAAATAGCACCAAGAGCGGTGGAAAGGATACCCCTTTCAGGATGCTTCTTGTCCGTGAACACGTATCTGCCGTGTCCTCGGACAGGAAGCTTTAATTTCAGTTTTCTCCTCTTTCTTCTCTCCTCCATATATCAATTAATCAGCAGCAGCTCCGTCTGCTCCGTACTCCTTGTAATACTCATCGATGGCTTTCTTGGTGTTCTTGTCAATGATAACCTCGCCATCAAAGCTCTTGTTATAAAGATGTTCAACCACTTCCTGCATGGTTACGATAGCGCCTGCCTCAAATCCATATCTGTCACGAATCTCATCAAGAGCGCTCATGTTGGTCTCAAGACCCTTCTCCTGTCTGTTAAGGGAAACCATAAGTCCGACAATATCTGCATCTGCCTGCTCTCTGATGATTGGAACAGTCTCTTCTATTGATTTACCTGAGGTTGTTACATCCTCAATGATCATTACTCTGTCGCCATCTCTTAACTTGGTTCCAAGAAGAATTCCCTTGTCGCCATGGTCCTTAATTTCTTTTCTGTTTGAACAGTAACGAATCTCACGTCCGTAAAGTTCACTGATTGCAATAGTAGTTGCAACCGTAAGCGGTATACCCTTGTAAGCGGGTCCGAATAAAACATCAAATTCAAGTCCGAAGGTATCGTGGATTGCTCTTGCGTAGTATTCGCCAAGCTTTCTGAGCTGTGCTCCCGTAACGTAAGCTCCTGCATTCATAAAGAATGGAGATTTTCGTCCGCTCTTTAATGTGAACTCCCCAAACTTCAGAACATTACTGTCTACCATGAACTCAATAAACTCTTCTTTATACCTTTCCATTTTACCGATATTCTCCTTAAATATTTATATCTTTTATATGCTCTATAGTCCTGCTATAAAACATAATATCGTCATAATCCGTTTCTGACTTTATATCTTATTTGCCAAGTGCACCGGCAATATCTTCCTTCATATCAATAACTGCAGCTCTTGCTGCTTCTCCGAGAAGCTCCTTTGCAGGATCTGCAAATTTCTCATTTTTCCATGCGGCGATTATTCCTCTTGAGGAATTAACAATTGCGCCAAGTCCGTCCCTGTCAAAGAAGTGAACAAGGTCAGAGCCCTTGCCGCCCTGTGCTCCGTAGCCGGGAACAAGTATAAACGCATGAGGCATAATATCACGGAGTACCTTACCCATCTCGGGATAGGTTGCACCTACTACAGCGCCTATATTGCTGTAGGATCCGTCCATTGATTCCTGTCCCCATTTTTCAACAAGCTCTCCAACTGTCTCATAGAGAGGCTTACCGTCTGCTATCTTATCCTGAAGCTCACCGCTTGAAGGATTTGAAGTTTTAACAAGCACGAAAATTCCCTTGTCAAACTCGTTACAAACATTAATAAAGGGCTTAACTCCATCTGATCCAAGATAAGGATTAACTGTTGCAAAATCTGCATCAAAGCCCTTGACCAGTGTATCTCCCACCTTGGAAGCTCCAAGATGAGCAAGTGCATAGGACTCTGAGGTTGATCCTATATCGCCTCTTTTTACATCGGCTATAACAAGGAGTCCCTTTTCATGACAATAATCTATAGTCTTCTTGTATGCAATAAGACCGGGAAGTCCATACTGCTCATACATTGCTACCTGAGGCTTAACTGCAGGAACGAGATCATATATATGATCCACAATTTCCTTATTGAACTCGAAAAAGCTCTCTGCCACAGCATCTGCAGTCTGACCGTACTGTGAAAAGTTCTTATCAAGAATTCTTTTCGGAATAAAATCGGTCTTGGGATCAAGTCCGACAACAATAGGTGCTTCTGTCTTTTTAATTCCGTCAATCAGTTGTTTTATCATGGGATTCTCCTCTTAAAAACATTAGTTTTTATGAAATTACACTCCACGATAGTATACTTGATTTTCAGAGAAAACGCACCATAATTTATTTTTTATCTGAAAAAAATGCATCTATATTACTTATGAGCTTTGCCTTGGGCATTGTCTTAAGAAGATATTTCTCAGGACGCAGCGCCGCAACGGATATTACGCTCTCCTTGTCGCTCTTTGAAGTAAGGAACATCACAGGAAGGTCTTTAAGAGTCTCACTTTTTCTTATTTCCACAAGGACATGGGGGCCGTCCATCTGCGGCATCATATAGTCAAGAAGGACAAGATCTACGGTATTGCTCTGAAGGAAGTTAAGCGCAATTGTCCCGGAGCTTGCCATGTAAACCCTGTACTTAACCGAAAGCCAGGTCTTTATCATCCTAAGCATAGTGCCGTCATCATCCACCACAAGAATCTTCTTTTTCTGTTCCTCTCCCAGGGCATTGCTCTGAACAAGCATATCCAGCTGCTCTGATAGTTCATTAACGTCAAGAGGTCTTAAGAACCTCTCTGTTATCTTTATCTTAGAGATGAATTTTGAAGCATATTCAAGCTCGTCGGTTGTACCGACCTCGTACAGGAAAAAGCGCTCCCTGTCTATTGCTTCATCCAGATATTTTAGCGGCTCGATACCGTTTCTCTCAGGGCTTGCGGGATCTATGTCGTCAAGATACAGGACATACATCTCAGGTTTGTCCTCGACAGCAATAATATCCTCCTTGGTAAACTCGCACTTAATTACTGTATACCCTGCGTTTTCCAGTCCTTTGGCGATTGCACTTACCATAAAGCTTTTTTGTGATCCAATAAGTAAAACCCTTTTATCCATATTGTTTTCCTCTTACGGCGACTTTAAAGCCATTATACTGTTAAAAGGTTATTGTCATTCTCACTGCTCCTGCTGCAGAAGTTTTAGCAATCCATCCCTGTCTACAGCTGCAAGCAGTCTTTTAATTTCCCTATATGTGCTCTTAAAGTCATCCGGCATCCTGTAGTCATCCATCATGGATACCACATCATCTGCGCTGTCAAAATAGGAGCCCTCTACAAATTCCTTCAGACTTGTCAAAGCACCTTTGAGCTCTTCCGGTTCGATCAGAGGCTTATTGTCATCTTCCTTCCGCTCACCGTCTGCTTCATCTGTAAGAGGTGCCAGATATTCAATATATTCTCTGTAATTATCAAGAAGCTCCTGAGTGCGCCTGTCTATCTCATCTGTATTATTTTTCATTCCGCACTGCTCAAGGTACGCTGCCAGGTTAGACAGCTCTCCTGCACCGATGGCTCTCGCGGAGCTCTTAAGCCCGTGAACATAAGTCGTATAATTCTCAATATCACCAACATGCCAGGTATCCTCTATTGATTTGGCATTACTCTCTATGTTAAGTGCAAAATTTGTCGCCACATCTTTAAGGGCAGCAGGACCTCCGCAGTTGGTACATCCGGCTTCGTAGTCTATTCCGCCCAGATTGGCTACAATTGAAATAGCTGCCAGATCTGCAGCGCCTATTCCTTCAGACTCTATAACCTCATTAAATGACTCATCGGATGGTGTTATTATAAGTTCACGCGGAAGAGTCTTAAAAATCAGGTCCTCAAGCTTTGCCGAATCAACAGGTTTAGGAATATATCCCGCAAAGCCTTCCTTGAGATACAGCTCTCTTGCTCCGCTTATAACGTTTGCAGTAAGTGCATAGACAGGAACATCCTTATTCAGATTCTCATCCAGTTCCTTCATTGCGCGGATGGTTTCTATACCGTCCATCTTAGGCATTCTGTGGTCAAGGAAAATGATGTCATATTTGTTTTCACAGACCTTTTCCAGTGCCTCAAATCCGCTCTCCGCTACATCCACTTTGATCTGTGTCTGCTTTAGAAGTCCCTGCATTACTGTCAGATTGGCAACCGTATCATCAACCACAAGGATTCTGGCATCAGGAGCATGGAAGCTCTCATGGTATGTATCCTGCCCAAGAAGTGATTCCTCATAAGTTGCTGCAAAATCGCCAATGGGATTCCAGCTTACCACCTTCTGCTTTATTGAAAACGAAAATTCGCTTCCCTTCCCATATTCACTGCTTACAAGAAGTCTGGAATCCATAAGTGCCAGCAGTTTTTTCACTATATTCATTCCAAGGCCTGTGCCTTCGATGGTTCTGTTCCTGTCCTCCTCTATGCGCTCAAAGGGAGCGAAGAGCCTGCTCATATCCTCCTTGCGGATTCCTATTCCTGTATCCTTTACACTGAACCTAAGGAGAATATTTTCATCATCGACTTTTTTAAAGTCAATACTTATGGTGACACTGCCTTCATTTGTATACTTGATGGCATTGGTGATCACATTCATGGCGCATTGCTTTATGCGTATCTCATCGCCAAGGAGCATACACGGTATATCTGTCGATATATTGGTTTTAAGTTCTATGTTTTTATTGCCGTATATGCGCATATAAGCCGTGTTTACAAGGTCATTTATGAGAGAGCTGCTATCATACTCCACAGGAATTATCTCGGTCTTACCTGCTTCTATCCTTGAAAAGTCAAGAATATCATTCACAAGTCCAAGCAGAAGTTTTCCTGAGCTGCTTACATTCGAAGCATACTTTAGGATTACCGGATCCTTGCTCTCTCTTAATATCATCTCGTTAAAGCCAAGCATAGCATTAATGGGAGTCCTTATCTCATGTGACATACTTGAGAGGAAATTGTTCTTAGCCTCATTTGCCAGCTGCTGCGTCCTTAGTTCATCAGCAAGAGATCTCTGTGCCTGTATCATTTTAATGTAGCTGACCATGGTTTCCGCAGTCTTTTGAAAATTGGAATACATGTACTCTATCTCATCATCCGTATGGATATTGAGATTCCGCAGCTTTTCAAGGTTTTCATCAAGTCCCTTGGTTCCCTTGTCATAGAATGCCTGAACTGAATCCGCAAGAGCCATTATAGGCCTTGCAATCCTATATTGGGCAACCTGGTTTGCTATTACGCTCAAGGGTATTACCACCACTAAAATGAGAAGTATCAGCTTGGTGTCAAAAATCAAAGTATCGCTGTTTAATTCAATCGTCAGATAAGCTGGCTTTTTGGCAGCCTCTATCTTGCTGACTTCCTGCTCAAGAGCAATAATATTGGTCATCAGACTCCAGTCGATATTATCGGTTATCTCCTGCACTTCCTGACTGACATCCATCTCAACCGACTTTTTCATATTTGGAATAAGAGTATTGGCAAAAATGGCTGCTGTCAGGCCAAGGGTAACTGCCTGAAACAGAATGATGAGAGACACTGTCTGACTGAGTTTGCTTTTTCTGGTATCTGCCATTTTTCTTGTAAGAGGATCGACATCATTTCTGTAATAAACGCCACTGAAAAACAGAGCCTTTATCTTATCCGGGAGCTGCGAATACACAATATAAATTATGCCCACAGAAACAAATGCCTCCGGAAGCTCATTCATAAAAAAGAAAAAAGAGCGCGTGGGAATAAACTCCTGAAATCCTCTTCCTGCAAGGATTCCAAGGCATCCACCCCATACGCTCCCATAAAAGAACATATAAAAAAGCATCACACAAAAAGCAGTCCTTTTCTTTTTGAACAGCTCACTCATGGTGAAATAATGTGTAATTGCTGCCCCGAGAATATATATTCCGGTCACAAAGGCAAGCTCTTTATTAACTATGGTTTTCACCCCAAATAATATAAAGCACGAGATGATTGAAGGAATAATGCCTTCAAATGCCGTAAGTATGATCAGTGGTGAAAACTTAAAAAGATAGACAGAGGCATATTGAAAGGATGTTAGCTGATCTCCGTTATCTATATGAAGATTATTTTTTATGGTTAGTGTTGTGGTTAATGAAAATAATATTACCAGTACTATATGTCTGATAATTATCTGTCTGTCACGTTTCCGTTTCATGTCCGAGTCCTCTATAAATGCCTTACTTATACAGTATTCCTATCCCTTTTCCTGCATTCTTGGCAGCGCAAAGCGCTGAATCCGCTTTTCTGTACAGGTCATGGTATCCCCTGCCCTGATCAGGATGTATTACGTAGCCCGCAGAAACAGTAAACTTTATTCTGTCGTTATGAAATCCCACTTCAAAAGTATTGTCACAGAGGTCTGAAATTCTTCTTTCAAGATTATCGAGCTCGATATTTTCAACAAAAATCAAAAACTCATCCTGATCTATGTGACACACTATGCCATCCCTGCCAAAGATATCGTCAAGCCTTGCTGATATTCTTCTTAGCACCTCATCTCCGGCAAAGGTTCCGAATTTATCATTTATCGATTTAAAGTCATCAATGTCCGCCATGATAAGCGCAGACTTGCCATTCTGATGTCTGTAAAGTCTGTTTCTGATGAGCGGAACTGCTGTATGTCTGTTGTAGAGGCCTGTAAGAGAATCCCTCTCCGCCATCTGTCTGACAAGATCCTTGGACCTCTTGTACTCATCTATATCAAAAGAGAGGAAATACGCAATTACATCACCCTCATCCTCCATCATCTGATATATGGTATGAGTCCACCTCGGTGCCATTTTCACATCCACGATCCTGTGGAATTCAAAGTCATCAAAGGTTATTCCGCTATGATAAGCAAGTATCAGTCTCTCCTTGCTGAAAAAATCAGCAGCGCTGCTTTGCTCATCAACAATTACTGACTTTTCAACTATCTCATTAATCATCTCCTGATAAGACTCATGTCTGTGGTAAGACTTATCAAGTATCTTGCGCTTGCTGCTAAGGTGCACCCGCAGCAGTTCATCCTTACTGAGGTTTGCCACTATAAAAAATGAATGCTTCTGGAACTGCGAATAGGAATTATACTCAAGCATTGACACAAAGCCTCTGGCAGCAAGAGTAAGGTAGACCGGCGACTCCGACATAAAGAGCTCATCATCCTCAAAACCTACGCGATCCTCTTCCGCTTCTTCCTCTTCTTCTTTTTTGAGCTCAATAATATTTCTTTTCATTCCCAGAGCTTCATCATCTTCCGTCTCTGCTTTCCTGGCGGGTGAAACATCTACCTTCACCTCATCAAGATAGTCCAGACATTCTGTCTTGGTCATAGGTCTTCCAAAGAAGTAGCCCTGAGCTTTCTCGCATCCAACACGTTTTAGGAAATCCCAGGCTTCAAGTGTCTCAACACCCTCAGCAAGTGTCTGTATGCCTATCTCCTCCGCCATATTTATGACATTTTCCCATATAGCGGTTTCCTTGGGATTAGATCCGAAATTCTGGAGAAACTTCATATCAAATTTGAGCACGTCAAACTCATAATTTTTCAGCAGATTAAGTGACGAATAACCTGCTCCGAAATCATCCATCCAAACCTGGTATCCGCCTCGCCTGAATTTATCTATTGTTCCCTTAAGCACGTCCTGATTATCATCCAGGGCACTCTCAGTAACCTCAATATGTATGAGGTTCTTGGGAATATCATTCATACTAACCGCATCATTAACTACGCGGTACATATCTTTCTGATGGAAATCCGTGCGTGACAAATTCACGGAAATAGGATGTGGTTTTAAACCCTGATCCATGGATTCTCTGATATCCTCGCACACCTGCTTGATAACGTAAGCGTCAAGTTTATATATAAGGTGTGCATCCTCCAGAATGGGTATGAAAACACCGGGCATAAGGAAACCATGTTCCGGATCAATCCAGCGGGCCAGTGCCTCAAATCCGCATACTCTTCCCGTTATAACTCTTACTACGGGCTGATAGTACACATGAATATATCCATTGAGGATAGCTTCGCCTATGTTATGGATAATATAATGAGCAAGATCAAGCTGATTGCCCAGCTCCTTATCATAATATCTGAAAATGCTGTCGTAATTTTTCTTTATACTGTTGCATGCTATCCTGGCCTTATCACAGGCCATACTGATATCCGAATCATCGGGTTCAAGCTCATAGATACCTGCTCTAAGCTCTATACCGGCGTCCGGGTTATAGCTGTAAATGCGCCTTCCAAGGTCATCTATTCTGGCCTCTATACTGTTAAAATATGCCAGCGCAACAAAATGGTCGTCGGAAAATCTGGCAACCATCAGCTCCGGGAATATCTTAAGGATATGCTTCCCCATATTTTGAAGGAATCTGTCCCCTGCTTCAAAGCCGTATCTGGAATTATAGTTCTTGAAATTCTGCACATCAAAATAGATGATGGCGAACTCTCTCTCATTTCTGTTCCTGTCGTCCATCAGCTTCTGTGCATTTTTTCTAAAAGAATACAGATTTTGCAGACCTGTCAGCTGATCAATCTCTTCATTTCTTAACATAAACCCCTCACCAGTACAAAATGTAGCCACGTGCAGAACTGATGTAATATAAAGCCATGCATACTTCCTTTATCAGACAGGCATAGCTCTATTGCACTACCCTCGGCGCGTAATATTTATTGTTCTTATTTATTATCACAGGTGCCGTACTAAACACTTCATCCCCGATATAACACCTGTCCTTTTCTTCATCACATTCAAACTTTCTTCCGTCCGGATCGCCTTTTATAACCTCTTCAACAGCCTGCTCAATAGTCTCCTCCGGACTACACAAATAAATCTTCATTTTTTTCCTCCCGGGCCTACCTTAGTTAAAAACAGTATTTTTAACAATTTTAGCCTATTGTTATTCTACAACGAAACGGTTTGTAAATGCGCATGTTTATGCTTTTTTAAGGAACTATTCAGAATTGCAAAACATCACAGATCATCCAATTCCGAAGCAGATACCGGATTGGGATTTTTCCTGATATCAGTCTATTTCGCCCTCATCTATACTTTCCAATCCGCCGATGCAGTTTATAAGGGTTGATTTTCCGGAGCCTGAAGAACCGATTTTTGTTCACAAACCACTTTGGTTGAATATGTCACCGAAGCAAGTGTAGACGCAATGTACATGCCTATGGCAATAAATAATGCCATAAGCAGATAAGTACTTCTGTTCTTCCATATATCCCGAGGAATATTATTCTTTAAAATTCCCAGCACTCTTTTGAACCTCCGTTTTGAATCACCACAAAGGTAGGCAAGTTTTCTTACTTTACAAACAGAAAAAAATAAATCAAAATAGGTTTGTTGCTCTTTTGCAATCAACCGTTCTTTACACATTATGTGAAATACGAACCGTTATCAGGAGGTTATATAAAAATGAACATATCTCATAAGCTACAAAATTACTGTCATCAGGAAGGCTTTATGAAAAAGTTCAAACTAATGGCTATTGGTGTTATCCTTATGGGATTCTTTCTGTCATTCCTTATTGAAGTAAATCTCGGAACTGATCCTTGCACATTCATGAATCTGACAATATCAAGTAAACTCGGCATTCTTTTCGGAACCTGGCAGGTAATCCTCAATTCATTTCTTTTTATTTTTGTAATTCTGTTTGACCGTCATCAGATTGGTCCAGGTACTGTGGCCAACATGGTACTCATCGGCTACATCTCAGATTTCTGCAGATGGCTATGGAAAAAGACCATACCGGAATACATTTTCAGAGAATGGCCATACAGGGCCGTAGTTTTCATAGTCGCCCTCTTGTGCTTTGTAATAGCTGCTTCTCTGTATATGAACGCTAATATGGGTGTCGCTCCTTATGATGCTGTCCCTATTATTTTAAATAAGCTGGTGTTTAAAAAGGTTCCCTTCAAAATTGTCCGCATTGCTTTTGATGCATCAGTTCTGCTCATCGGATTTTTACTGGGCGGAAAAGTGGAAATCTGCACAGTCCTAATGGTATTCTTACTTGGACCCACAATTACTGCAGTAGGCAGATTTATCAAATAAATTATAGCACTACATTTTTCGATATTTCGTTAGTTTTATATATAATTAAGAAAAGCCTCAGATTTTATTCACTTTCTAAAATCTGAGGCTAAATCGGCTTTTTTTATATTCAGACTTCCCACATTCACCTTCCTGTGGGAAGTCTTAGTCTATCTTGCTGTCTGATGGCTCTTTGGGATTATCTTTTAGGGCATCATCAGAGTTGTCTTGTGCATTTATTTCTGATTTTGTTTCCGGTTTTTCATCTACTTTTTCTTCAGGCTTATCATCCTTTTTTTCTTCGGTCTTATCATCCGTTTTATTCAAAGACTTATCGATCAGATCATCTGAGGTTATGAGTCTTATGTCCTCAGGAGTGGGGTTCTCAAGACCGGCTATCCTTCTGGCCTGGTTGGTGACGATTTCCTCGAAGAGATTTCGTATCTCACGGGCGTTAGCGAAGTTTTCAAGGTGCGTCAGCTTTCTCTGGTTGATGAGTTCTCTAACATGCTTCCTTGCATCCTCTTCAAGCTCATACTCATACTTTTTGAGATTCATATTGAAAATCTTTTCAAGCTCATCAACGGAATAATCCGGGAATTCTATGTATTTATTGAAGCGGGACTTAAGGCCGGGGTTGGAATTAATGAACTTCTCCATAGGTTCGGTGTAACCTGCAACGATTACAACAAGGTCATCTCTGTGATCCTCCATTGCCTTCAGTATAGTATCAATTGCTTCCTGGCCAAAGGCGTCATTTTCCTGTGAGAGCGCATAGGCTTCATCGATAAAAAGCACTCCGCCAAGAGCCTGATTAATCTTGTCCTGAGTCTTAAGTGCTGTCTGTCCGACATAACCTGCTACAAGCCCTGAACGATCAACTTCAATAAGCTGTCCCTTAGAAAGGACACCAATTTTCTTATATATTCTGGAAATAATTCTTGCAACAGTTGTTTTACCAGTTCCCGGATTACCTGTAAATACCAGATGAAGTGATACCGGTACGGATTTCATACCCTCATCTCTTCTAAGCTTCTGAACCTTTGCAAAATCAGTCAGCTCCTTGACATCATGTTTTATCGATGTCAAACCTATCAGAGCATTTAAATCTTCCATGGGATCTGTCTCAGGTTCAGCAGGCTTTTCTTCCGCTTTTTGTACAGGATCTCCTGTAGCTGTCTGTGTCGGAAGCGGTGCCTTGGGCTTATTTGCATTCTCAAAAAGAGCACGGGCTTCATTTAAGGCTTCATCAGCAGACACACGTGAAGCAGCTTTTTCTTCCTTGTTTTTTGAATCACCTGATTCTGTATTGTTATCGGAATTGCCGCTTATCATACTGTTCTCAATCTCTGATAAGAGGTCTGCATTATTCATTTCAGGTCCTGTGATGTCTTTACCTTCCTTAACCTTTTCAAAATCCTCGTGGACCTTCTTTTCTATCTCTTCATTTTTCTTCGGATCATCGAATACCGGGGGCTTACCGTCTCCACCTGAACCGGGCCCGAAGAAATCGTTATACATGCTGTTTAAATAATTGTCTCCCATCTTAATCAAAACTCCTCTATAAATATATTAATACTGACCTTATTATATTAAGAGCCTCAAGCAGAAACTGCCTGAGGCATCTTATTTGTTAATCGCCTTTTATGACTTTTTGAACACAAATCGTAAAATGCGTTCAATATTCTATATTATTCTTCATATGTAGGCTTTTCTATCAGTTGTACCAGTTTGATGCATCACAGCGATTAGCTACGCCGTAGCCTGTACCGTTTGAAGTATACTGCCATGCAAACTTTGTTCCACCATATCCACAGAAGCCTCTGTAGTCGGCAACCCATACAGAGAAGGGAAGCTGTCCCATATCAACTCTGTTGTAGAGCCAGCTGGTAGAACCATACACACCTGCAGGGATTCCTCTTGCCTGAAGCTGAGCACAGGCTGCTCTTACAGCTGCTGTTCTCTGAGGCTTTGAAAGATTGTCAGATCTTCCACTTCCTGTTCCGCTGCTCTCTGTGTCGATAAATACAGGCATTGAAATGTTCATACCTGCGAGTTCATTGGCAATCCAGTTACCTTCCTCTGCGCCCTCTGCCTCATTAACCGCAGTAGTAAAGAAATAAACGGAGAAAGGTATGCCATGCTGCTGACAATTATATACATTACTTCTAAACTTTATGTCTTCGTTGAGTGATCCCTGCGAATATCCACGATAGCCCACGCGAATAATGACACCGTCGCAGCTGTTCTTAAGCTGCTGCCAGTTGTTTACTGTATTATGACTTGAAATATCTACCAGTTTTCCTGTCCTATAGGTAAGAGAAGAAACTGAAGTATTACCACCATTCTCCTTCGGAGCATTGGGATCAATTACCTTGATGTTGCACTTGGCAATCTTGTTATTTGAGCCTGCCTTGCAGTATACGGAGCATGTTCCATAGCCCTTGATTGAAACAAAACCTCTGTTGTTTACTGTAGCGACATCGCTGTTTGTTGAGCCCCAAAGTACAGGCGCATATGTATATTTCTTAGGCTTAACATTGGCTGTAAGCTGGAATGTCTTACCGAGCTTCTTGTAGTTCTTATTGGTAACATTGAGCTTGATGCTGCTCACCTTGCAGGTTTTTGCTACAGTCAGATGAATAACATACTTAACTCCGTCGCTCTTATTGGTAACTGTGATATCGCACTTACCGGCCTTTTTTGTTGTAACAACGCCCTTTGAAGTAACTTTAGCGACTTTCTTGTTAGATGACTTGAACTTGAAATACTTTTTATTCCTGTTGGTATCAATCTCATCATCATATCTGGTGGCTGCTATGACGAATTGCATTCCGGACATAACGCGTAGCTTCTCAGACTGAATATCCTCTGTCTCCTCAGCGTTCGCATCTGCTCCTGCGACGGGCGTCGTACCCGTGATACCTGTAGTAGAAGGACTAGGCACAGGTATTGTAGAGGAAGCATCGGATGAAGAATCCACCTCAGGTTCCTCGATCGTGATCTCCTTAGTGTAAACTCCCGAATACTTAAGTCCGGCAGCGCTTGCATTAAGCGCAGGAACTGCCATTGCTATAACTGCAGCAGAAAAAATCCCTGCTATTATTTTATTTGTCATTTTCATGAAATATTACCCCCGAGTAAAACAAAACTTTTATGTCAGCATAAGTATAACACAAGGGGAAGTAAGTATCTACACGTATTTTCGAACATAAATTACAATTAAATAGCCAAAAAAGGCCGCAGCATTTGCAGCTGCGGCGCTTTTATCGGTAACTTAAGATTGTAGTTACCTAGTGTCGGTTATCCGAAAATTCCAAGGAATTTCTTTACCTTAATAGATAATACATTGGATTCCTCAGAGTAAACTCTCTTGGAGCCTTTACCCTGATAGGACTTAATCTTGTAGTAATAGGTCTTGTTGTTACTTACAAGAATATCCCAATAGTTCCCGGAATTAGTGGAAGCAATCTCTGTGTACTTTCCGTTCTTGGATGTACTGCGAAGTACGATGTAGCCATCCGCATTCTTATCCTTTGTCCACTTCACATTTACCCCAAGAAGTGTCTGTGTAAGTGAATTGAGCTGGGGCTTTTTAAGCTTTTCTCGGCCAACAGTAACAGTATCCTCAAGTGTAGATGCTGCTACAACCTCTGCATCTTCATTGTTCAATCCATATACTACAGTCTTAACCACTGTGTCCTGACCATCAAGATTCTTCTTTACATCAAATGTAAGAGAGATCAGTGTTCCGCTTACGCTTTTTGCAGAATCATTAACGAAAGCATAAGCAATTCCCTTCTGGCCGGATTCCTCGAAATTCTTGTTGACATCAGACTCAGTAAAACGAATTCCTTGGGTATTCTTTTTTAAGGTAAGAACATTAGCATCATATAAAACTGCTACTCTTCCGTCAGAAACGGTTGTCTTATCAAGTTTTGCTGTATAGGTTACTGTCTGGTTATCAGCTTTTCCTGAAACAGTAACTGCTGTATGCAGCGGTGCGCTGTCTTTAGCGCTTACTTTTGCAGCGGGTAAAGCTGCAACAAGAACAAGCATTGCAGTCAGTAAAACGGCTGCTTTTTTCAATACTTTATTCATGGTTCTCTCCTCCTAACTCCTCCTGATTTACAGAATCGTCTGTTGAACTACCCTCCGCAGAGTCATCTTTGTTAGAATCGTCAGAAGTGTTCTCGTCTGCTTTCTGCTGTGCGCTGCTCTCAGTGTCATCTGATGTTTCAGAAGCACCCTCGGAGCTTTTAGCTTCATCAGCATTTTCCTTGTTACTATCCTGATTTTCTTCTACGTTTGCGTTATTGCTATCGTCTTCAGAGTTTTCAGTGTTTTCTTCCTTGGCATTTTCCTGCTTAGGTTCACTGTTGTCGTCAGAAGACTTGTCGTTGTTATCTTCTGTAGGCTGTGTTGCATCTTCATTATTTCCGGCATCCTTATCAGAATCATCTGCATTTCCATCAGATACTTCTGAAGGATCTGTTACAGTTACTTCAACCTTGGCTACAAGATGCTCACCCTTCTTGTTGGTAGCAAGAGTAGCTACCATAACTGTAGCTTTTCCTGCTGTAAGAGCCTTAACTACACCATTCTGATTAACAAGAACAACATCCTCATCTGAGCTCATCCATTCAACTGCATTGTAGCCCTCTGCAAGCCACTTAGGTCCAACTGTTGCTGTTACCTTAGCTGTATCGCCTACATTGAGTTCAAGGCTTTCTTTATCTACTGATAGCTCTGTTACAAATTTTGTATCTGCATGACCTGTGTTGTTGAAGCGATATACGGAAGCATTGCATGCATAGTCAAATACTTCTACATAGAATACATCCTCAGGAGCTTCAACAGAGAGAACTACGTCCTCATCCTTGTTCTGCTGGTTAACAGCATATCTTCCGATGATTGTCTTCTTGTCACTGCCAATAAGAAGTACTGCTGCTGTGTATCTGTTGTCATAAAGTGTAAGGTCGTATCCGCCATCTTTGTTCTTTACAGCATCTGCAACAACAGGATTGGTGTTATCGATTGCAACAGGTGTTGTCATGTAAAGTCCCTTACCATCAAGTGTTGAAGGATCCTCTACGTTGTCATAGTAGCTGGGTACTGCCTCAAGTGTGATATTAACTTCTGTTCCTTCAGGAAGAGGATTGCCTTCTGCATCCGTACCGGCCCAGTTAAGATCCTGTGCCTGAAGGTGGTTCTGCCACTGACCATCATAAATGAATGCGGCATAGTTCTCGTACTCTGTGTGCTTGAAGTACTCTTCACCTGTGTTCTTGTCTGTGATGCTAAGGATTACTCTGTTAGCATTTCTGATAAGTGTGTAATACTGAGATCCAAGTACTGTTCCATTCAGAGGACTAATAGCATTTCTGTCTGCAATATACTCGTCATCCTTTGCAAACAGGTTAGGAATATAGAAATCTTCTTCCTCATCACCCAGAGGATAAACTGAAAGGAAGTTTGTTCTTGCAAGTCCTACATAAGTAGAAGCATTTTCTGCATACTCTTCATCATGTACGTATTTCATGAAATCAAAGTTCTCAAACATGGATGAATCCATCCAGCTGCCATAGAATGCAAGGAAAGGAACTGAAAGCGGAACAACACCGTTTACATAAACGAAACCATCCACATACATTCCGTTCTCAAAACCTGCAAGATATTCTCTGTCGCTGTCTGAGAGGTTGATTGTTACATTAACCTTTGTAGAATCCTTAACCTGCATAACTCTGAGGCCAAAGTCAGCTACATCAGCTTTGTTCTTGAGCTGTTTTCCGAAAAGATATACATCCTTTGTATCTACGAGGCCATCTTTATTAAAATCGAAGTAGTCCTCGTGCTCTGTTACAAGTGAAAGCTCCTTAGAGCCGTTTACTACCTGAAGAAGAACCTTACGATCCTTGGAGTTAACCTTGCCGTCGCTGTTAAGGTCATAAACAAGTGCTGTATCATCAGCGGTAAGTGTTATCTCAGGATTGAGCTTATGTGAAGAACCTGCAAAGTATGTGATTCCTTCTTCATCATAGAGCTGCTCAGTAAGTACGCTTGCATCAAGTACGTAGTACTGAGGATTTTCAGACATATTGTAAACATCGAATGAGAAGCTGTAGCTTCCTGTTCTTTGCGGATCATCGCCAAGTACAACCTTAGCTTTTCCATCATTTCCATTCTTGTCACCAACAAGGATGTAAGAAGGTGATGTTACAGCACTGTGCACGTTAGCAAGACCTGCTCCCTGAGATCTGGGTGAAACCTCAAGTCCCTCGGGATCGTTGTCCTCATGAAGCGGGATTGCTGTACTCATGAGAAGTGACTGAGCAAGGCTGCGTACAGATATATCATTCTTATCAGCAAGCCCGTTCTCTCTGATGTACTGCTCTACAAGTGCACTCTGACCTGCGATTGAAGGTGCTGACATTGATGTTCCACTCATGTTGCCATAGGTTCCATCATCTCTTGTGGAGAAAATGTTTCCACCGGGAGCTGTGATCTCAGGCTTAAGGTCAAGAGATCCGGGAACACCGTAGGATGAGAAATCACTCATAGTGTAGCCGTCAGCTGCTTCATAGTTTGTTGTCACATTACCAATTACTTTAAGTGTGCCTTCGTATACTTTTTCAGATACCTGATTAGCACTCTTTGCAATAGCAAGTCCTTCTGCAAGTGTTATTGAAACTGCAGGAATAACAGCTGTGCTGCCCTGAAGTGTCATGCTGATTGTTCCGGGCTGATTGTTGTAGATAACAACTGCCTTTGCACCTGCTGCCTCAGCGTTCATCTGCTTCTCACCGAAGGTAAGTCCGCCTCTCTGAACGAATACGATCTTGTCTGCTACATCAACACCCTCGTAATCCTCAGGAAGTCCCTTTGCATCAAGGAATACATAAGGGTAATCTGTACCATTCTGGTCAGCAGAAGTATCAAGTGTCTGGAAACCGGGAGCAAGTGTATCATTTCCCGCTGTATAGAAAATGTTCTCACCATCCTCAGCAATGAAGTAGTTACCTGTAAATCCGCTGTTTACAGCACTTGCTACAGTAAATGCATTGTAGTAGGATCCGGGTGATCCGACTGTATCCTGGTTTACATCGCCTGAAAGGTTAACTCCGTAAGTAGAGTTATCAGCCCAGCGTCCTGCATTACCTGCTGAAATGGATACTACTGTGCTTGTGCCTTCGAGCTTTTTAAATATCTCATTTATATAAGCTTCAGAATCTGATGAGTAACCTGCAGCTGATGAACCAAGGCTAAGGTTAACAACATCAGCCTTAAGAAGAATTGCATCCTCGATAGCTGCCATGTAGTCATCAGAGTAAGCTCCGCCGTTTGTTCCGAATACCTTCATGGTGATGAGCTGTGCGTCAGGAGCAACACCTACTACTCCGTCATGCTGTCTGGAATAGCCTGTCTCAGCTTCGCTGTTGGGAACATAAGCATTTGCTGTTGCAATACCTGAAACGTGGGTTCCATGGTCGCCCTCATCATCATTGTCATGTGTTACATCAAGATTTTTATCAACATAGTTAAATGCATAAGGAATCTTGTCGCTAAGATATAACTGATCAGCGCTTACTCCCTCGCTTCTCTGTGATGCATTAAGGTTAGGTAAAACTGCCTCAATCTCAGCTGCATCAAGAAGATCATAATCCTCAATAGTTCTGCCTGCATCCTCTGCTGTCTCAGCAAGATGAGCATCGAAAGCAGCACCATCAAATGAAGGATGATCAGCATCGATACCTGTATCGATTATAGCAATTCTGGTACCTGCACCTGTGTAGCCTGTAGCCCAGGCCTCATAGCTTCCGATCATATCACCGGATGTAATGGTCTGCGGATCAGCTGTCTCCTGAGGATCATACTGTGTTGCTACATATACGGCAGCAACTCCGTCTACCTTTTCAATATTCTCAATGTCTTTGTATGCAACATCTGCTGATACAGCGTTGGTCAGAATTGAGAGGTTATAGTTAACATCAAGATCTTCTCCGTCAAGAGCTTCCTCTGAAATCTTCTCAACCTGCTCCTCCTGCTGAGCAACTATGTTCTCTGAAAGATTCATAGCTGCATCATTCTCAGCAAGATTCTCTGTGTCATAGCCTGCATCAAGTACACTGTCACCTTCCATTACGATGATGACACGTGTCTGTTCCTCGGGATCTTTTTCCTCTACAGGAATATCAGCTGCTTCTCCCTCAAGAGCTGTTGAAGGATCCTCAAGGCCCTCCTCTTCGGGATCTACTTCTTCAAATAAAGGAGCGTCCTCATCATCAGCCTCTTCAGACTCAGCGTCTTCAGCATTTTCATTCTGCTCACTGTTTTCGCTTGTTCCATTGTCTGTAGCCTGAGAATTATCAGTCTCTTCTGAACCGGCCTTTACATCTGCATTGTCTGAAGCGGTCTCTCCTGCGTTCTCAGTTTTATCAGATGCATTCTCTGCACCTGCTTCTGTCTGGCTGCTCTGATTGTCATCAGCATTAGCAGTATCTTTGTTTTCGTCAGAATCCGATGTTTTTGCTTCTGTTTCGCTCTCTGCGTTTGAAGATTCTTCATTTGAAGCTCCTGTGTTTGAAGCTCCTGAAGCTGATGTAGCTTCATCTTCTGACTTTGAAGCTTCTTCTTTTGACTTTGAAGCTTCACTTTCTGTCTGGGAAGCTTCATCTGTTTTTTCAGTCACTGTAGCAAGTGACTGCTCCCCGTCTCCCACAGAAGCCGCAGATGCTGTGATCGTAGGTGATACCGCCAGTGAAGCAGCAAGAATCACAGCCAGCGCCTTTTTAGGGCAAACTTTTCTTTTCATACACTTTCCTCCGTTTTTATATTTTGTAAAACATTTTCAGCCGGGATATTTTTAAATAAACTCAGCTATTATTCCCCCCCTCGAAAATATCCAAGTTACATATCCCTGCCATAAATGATTACTTTCTGTGGTGATTGTACAAAGAGTCACCTGGACTCTTTGTGCGCTATTTCCGATGTTATTCAGGATAATAATTACTTTTTTCTGAAGATAATAGCTGCTCCGATTGCAACAATAGCAATTGCAGCTACTACAGTCACTCCCACAAAAGGTGACGGCTTACTACCCGTATTCTGGCTGTCATCGTATACAGATGCGGCCACTTCCGAAGATGTCGCCTCTGAATCAATGGCTTCTTCGTCTGTGTTTTCAGATGATTCATCTGCATTGGAATTTACTGATGATTCATTTGCGTTGGTATTTACTGATGATTCATCTGCATTGGAATTTACTGATGATTCATTTGCATTGGAATTTACTGATGATTCATTTGCGTCGGTATTTCCTATTGATTCATTTGCGTTGGTTTGTTCAGTTTTATTTGTTTTTGAAGAATCTACTTCCGATTCTTCTTTTGACATGTCTACAGATGAAGACACCTGCTTCGACTCAGAGTTTTTTTTTGACTGTTCTTCATTTTGAACAGCCTGATTAGAAGTCTTTGTATCATCACCATCTGTAGCATTTGTAGTCTTACCGATTTCAGTCTGAGTATTATCCTCGCCGGACTGCTTCTCATTGTTATCAGTCGGTCTGGCTGTTGTCTCCACCTTTACACGCTCAACCTCAGTCAATTGTTCAATTGACCTGCGCTCGGCAGTATTAACAACACAAACTATGGCATGTCCCGTCTCATCCTGCCTTGTTACTTCAAGCTTTTCTCCGGACAGCACATTATCTTCGATAAGTTTTATTCCATTTTCAATTGTGATATTTTCAGAAAAAACAACATAGACATGTTCCGTTACAGATTCAGAATTATTCACTCCATTACCTGATGGAATTTCAACCTTCTCCCCATTCAGAGCGCCCGGAACATCAAAGCCCTCAACTTCTTCAAAATTAACTTCTTCCATTCTTCTCCCCTGTGCCTTCAGGCAATTTGCAAACTGAATTTTTGCTGTCTTTTTGCCGGAATTTATATCAACGAAGGCGCTTTTGGCATTTAACGCTTTTAAGTGTTAAAGCGTGACATGTATTTAGTTTATCCATTAGATATTTTGGTGTCAATATATTATTGAGAGGATTTTTTTATAGGAAACTATAGATGAATTATATAGATTTTGGTGATTATGTTCTGCTACTTTCTTATCCTTTGCTGATTGTAGCAGAATTGTTTAAGCCATTCCTACTGCCACTATCCGCTTTTTTCCTGATAGTAGCAGAATCTAATTTACTTTTCGTTCTGCCACTATCCGCTTTTTTCCTGATAGTAGCAGAGTCTCATTTGCTTTTCGTTCTGCTACTATCTCATACCTTGCCAATTGTAGCAGAATTATTTAAGCCAATCCTTCTGCCACTATTCGCTTTTTTCCTGATAGTAGCAGAATCTAATTTACTTTTCGTTCTGCCACTATCCGCTTTTTTCCTAATAGTAGCAGAATCTAATTTACTTTTCGTTCTGCCACTATCTCATACCTTGCCAATTGTAGCAGAATTATTTAAGCCAATCCTTCTGCCACTATTCGCTTCCCCCTGATAGTAGCAGAATCTAATTTGCTTTTCGTTCTGCCACTATCTCATACCTTGCCAATTGTAGCAGAATTGTTTAAGCCAATCTTTCTGCCACCATACGCTTTCTCCCTGATAGTAGCAGAATCCTGACTGCCGATCTTTCTGCCACCATACGCTTTCCCCCTGATAGTAGCAGAGTCTCATTTGCTTTTCATTCCAGTGTAGCTTTAAAAGCCGGCAGCACTCCTAATCTTCTTACCAGCTAAGCATCATCACCCTTATAATGTTCTGCTCTTTAGCTCAGGATGCTCTTTATAGAATTCTTCCTTGTCCTTGTACATTTCCTGATCGGCCATTTTCATGGAAATACGGATATCATCACCATTTAGGGAATAATGATATCCTATAGACATGGTAATATCAGCAGGATACGTGGTTTTTTCACGCAGCTGCTTTATTTTTTCCATGAACTCTTCTGAAGGCAGTATGCTTATGACGGAAAATTCATCACCGCCTGCCCTGTATATTTCTTCTTTATCAAAAACAGATGAAATTATGTTCGCAGCTGACCAGAGCATCTGGTCGCCGGCTTCATGACCGTATTTGTCATTCATGATCTTGAGACCATTTAAATCTATAAATGCCACGCCATATGGCTTAAGTCGAAGATTCGCATTAGATACAAATTCATCAACACGCATATTCATGGCATTTCTGTTGTATACACCGGTAAGGGAATCTACATTGCTAAGAATTTTCATCTTTTCCATAAGATTATTATTGGCAAGCTCTGCCGCAAGGAAAAACGAAGTATGTTCCAACAGCTCCTTTATCTGGATAGTTCTACTCACATCAAAATTGATCACATAAAGATAACCTATAATACTATTATTCTGGAAAAGAGGCACAAAACAAAGGCTATCCGCACCGGCTCCTTTAAGTGAATCTGCCCATTCCGGATTGCGTTCTCTAAGTACCCCCATATCTGCTTCATCGGTTATAAGCAGGCAATTACTCTGTCCAAGAGTTTTCGCCCAGGTTTTTACTACTTCAGATGGTATCGCTTTTATCCTTCTCTCGTGCTCATCTCTGTCAGCATCTTCTGACATTCCGCTGATAAATTTAAGTCTCTGCGTCATCTCATCAATGCTTACTACCGTCACGCTTTTTGCACTGCATTTTTCATACAGTTCTTTGACAACCGCATCAACAGCCACATTGAAACTATCTGCGGTTCTGAAAACAGCACAACTTTTTATCACAGATTCTGCCGTATCCATGGTAACATTGCCAATTCTGTCAGGATCAGCATCATCTGTAATTTCATAAGTAAAAATACAATAGCCTATGTCATCTCTGTCCGAAACAAGGGGAATATAGAACTGTTCCATCCACTTATTAATTGTCTTGGATTCTACGTAGGTATGAATCTCCTTGTGCTTTAAAGCCGAAGAACTCACAAAATGCTCAAATTTTCTCTCACGTGGGAATAATTCACTATAAAGAATTCCATCATAATATTTGGGCATAGAATCCCTATACCCCTTATTAGCCGCAACTATGTGAAGTTCACCAATTTCATCATCCGCAAGCTTTTCCACAGATATAATGCAGGCTGTACCAGCTATGGAATTAACTATTTCTGAAAAATTCATATGTGTCTCCACCAGTAGAACACAAAAACAAATATCACAGTTTTCTACTCTTCAATTCAGGGTGAGCTATATAAAACTCTTCCTTATCCCTATACATAGAAAGATCTGCATCTCTCATGGCAATTCTTATATCGCCACCGCTTCTGCAATAACGATTCCCAATGGACATTGTAATCTCTGCTGGATAACTTGTCTGTTCGCGCAGTTTTCTGATCTTTTCATTAAACTCAGACTCTGAATCCTTCGTGCAGATTATTGTAAATTCATCTCCGCCCGCCCTGTAAATCTCGTCTTCACCGAAAATTGAGGATATAATCGATGCAGCACTCCACAGCATCTGATCTCCTGCTTCATGCCCATACTGGTCATTTACATATTTTAATCCGTTTAAGTCTATGAAAATCACACCGTATGGCTTAAGTCTAAGCTCCGGTTTTGTGACAAATTCATCTACTCTTAAGTTCATCGCATTTCTGTTATACACACCGGTAAGTGTGTCTACATTGCTGAGCTCTTTCATCTTTTCCATGAGAGTGTTATTTGCAAGCTCAGCTGCAAGGAAAAATGATGTATGCTCTATAAGCTCCTTAATTTCTATGGTTCTTGTCGTATCAAAATTCACAACGTAGATATATCCGATAGTAAGTTTGTTCTGATAAAGCGGGAAGAAGCATATGCTTTTAACTCCATTGTCCTGAAGAGATTTAGCCCACTGGGGATTCCTCTCCTCCAGACTTTTCATATCTGAATCATTAGCAATCATTAGCCCGTTACTCTGTTCGATAGTCTTATCCCAGCTCTTAACTATCTCCATAGAAAGTTCCTCTATATTGCGCTCCCGCTCAGCTTCGGTCTGATTGCTGGCTATGCCGCCTATGTATCTAAGCTTCTGTGTAAGCTCATCGATGCTGACAACAGAAACTCTCTCAGCCGCACATTTCTCAAACAGTTCCTTTACGACCTCATTTACAGCCACCTTGAAACTGTCTGCTGTTCTGAACGCGGCACAACTTTTTATAACAGAAGAAGCGGTATCCATGCTGACATTACCCATCCTGTCCGGATCTGCCTCCTTTGTCATTTCATACGAAAAAATGCAATATCCCACATTTTCCTTATCCGATTCCAGTGGAATATACACCTGATCCATCCACATGCCTATGCCCTTCGCATCTACATATGTATGGATTTGCTTGTGCTCCAGAGCAGCAGAGGCAAGGAAATGCTCAAATTTTCTCTCCTTAGGAAAAAGTTCAGTGTAAGGCATATTATCATAATAGCCCGGCATCGAATCTTTGTAAGCCTTATTGGCAGCCACAATGCGGACCTCTCCGATATTATCCCCCGGAAGCTTTTCCACTGACATAACGCAGGCTACAGTTGTAATAGTATTAATAAGCGTTGAAAAATCCATATATATTCACCTTATTCGCTCAGATTAAACCACTTAACCATACAACTCTATTTTATATGAAATACCGATAATAAATGCTAAAATAACTATTAATTTTTTCGAATATTCTGCTTATGACAAGCATTGCGATGATTACAGCTTCCGGGAAATAACAAAATCAGTGTTTTTTATTTGAGAGCTTCTCCATTCACATATAAAGTATATCCATTTGTATTTACATTTGAGACATCACCATCAAAAGAAGTTATATAAGTATCCTCAGTAAGTGTCCAGGTACTGTTATCATCGATGGAAACTTCGACTTTACCGATTTCTGTGGAAACAGTATCGCCTTTTGCATTAGTAATTTCTCCGCTAAAAGTACCGGTAAATTCTGATCCATTTGTAAGATTGACCGTCAAATCTGAGTCATCACCTACAAGGATGGTACCCTCTAGTGTCTGACCACTGGCATTTAATGTAGCTGAGTTTGTATCTCCCTTCCAGCCATCAGCACACACGGAAAGCAGGATGTTTGCAGCATCCTCATTGACTATATTTACATCACTCAAATTGATCACCGCACTGGTATTGGTCACATGAAAAACATGTCCGTTTTTACTGGTAAGTGTTCCTCCATTCATGGTGAAGGTTGATGTACCACTGTCAGCGTCTCCTGACATTGACTGATAAATCATTATTGTGTCATAAAAAGTCGCATTGCCATTGGTATCTGTATTATTAGCAGTCATATTGCAGTCATTTAAGGTAATAGAATTAATGCCTTCTATACAGACACCTTCAGATAGATTTGAAATTAGCTCCGAATTAGAAACTGTAATATCAGCAGTTGAATAAATAGCAGGTGATCCAAGACCATTTGTAGTATATGTTCCCCCATCAACGGTAACTGTGCCGCCACCTCGGTCTGTTCTGATAGCAGCTGATGACCTTCCGCTGGTCTCAACAGTAAGGTTTGATGCCTCAGTGATTCCGCCACCCGTTGTCATAATTCCGCCTGAGCCATCGCCTGTAGTAGTTATTGTAGTATCAGAGATTACCACTTTAGTTCCATCGCCCTCAGCTCCATTCTTACCGCCATTTCCTCCATATGAGAAAACTCCGTTAGCTCCATCAGCATCTGATGTAATGGTTCCTCCTGTGATAGTTGTGGTTGAACCGTCTTTTACCAATACAGCTGCATTCAAACCATAGAAATTACAATTGTCTCCTCCATCAGAATCACCGGCCTTAGTTACTGTTGCATCGGTTATACTTACGTCTTCTGATGTGCTAACCATAAGTGCACTTTCATCTGCTGTGGTGCTAGTGTAGTTTTCGCCACTTTGAGTGTCTGCACCTGTAATCTCTGTAGCTGCCTTGTATTCAATATCTGCGCTACTGCTTCCACCGCCAAAACCGCCACCACCCTCAGGAGGATTTCCGGGTGCTTCGCCATCCGGTCTTTCTCCGGGAGCTCCATCAGGCGCTTCTCCTTCGGGCTTTTCTCCGAGTGCTCCATCAGGCGCTTCCCCTTCAGGCTTTTCTCCGGGAGCTCCATCAGGTGCTTCTCCTTCAGGCTTTTCTTCAGATACTCCGCCATTACTTCCTTCTGTTGCCCCGTCAATATTTTCTGAATTGTCTTCATCCTGAGTCACAACGTCCTCTGCAGCCACAGAAGCTTCATTATTTGCCGTGCCTGCTCCAGTCTGTCCACAAGCTGTCACTACAGCACACATTATAGTTATAATTGATATTGATAAATATCTCCTGATTTCTTTTAATCTCATTTCAATTCTCCTTATTCTTTGCTTATCAAGTACTTTACTTGATTTTCTATATGATGAATTATAAGAATGAAAACTAAAATAAACCTAAAAGAAAAGCGGCGCAAAACATAACGTTTTGCGCCGCTGAATTATAAATGTTTATTAACTAAGCTCGAAAAAACCTCGCTAAGTACTAAGGATGTTCGACCTCGTCAAGCTCAGTCGAACGATCTTAATCACTAGACTTGTAAATACCTCGTCAAGTGTATTTGAAATAAGGACGTTCGGCTCTCGCTTCGCTCGACCGAACGTCCATGCTCACTAGACTCGAAAGTACCTCGTCAAGTACTAAGGAAGTTCGACCTCGTCAAGCTCAGTCGAACGATCTTACTCACTAAGCTCGAAAAAACCTCGCTAAGTGATTAAGATCAGAACTTACCAGCCTTTGCAGCTTCTTCGATAGAAACAGCTGTAGAAACAGTCATACCAACCATCGGGTTGTTACCTGCGCCGATAAGACCCATCATCTCAACATGAGCAGGAACTGAAGAAGAACCTGCGAACTGAGCGTCTGAGTGCATACGACCCATAGTATCTGTCATACCGTAGGAAGCAGGACCTGCTGCCATGTTATCGGGATGAAGTGTACGGCCTGTACCACCGCCTGAAGCAACTGAGAAGTACTTCTTACCAGCCTCAGTACGCTCCTTCTTGTAAGTACCTGCAACGGGATGCTGGAATCTTGTAGGATTGGTTGAGTTACCTGTGATAGATACATCAACATTCTCCTTCCACATGATAGCAACACCTTCCTGTACATCGTTAGCGCCGTAGCAGTTAACCTTTGCACGAGGTGAATTTGCATCCTTTGAATAGCACTTTCTGAATACTTCCTCTACCTCACCTGTGAAGTAGTTGTACTTTGTCTCTACATATGTAAAGCCGTTGATACGGGAAATGATCTGTGCTGCGTCTTTTCCAAGACCGTTAAGGATAACACGAAGAGGCTTTGTACGAACCTTGTTAGCCTTCTCTGCAATACCGATAGCACCCTCAGCAGCTGCGAATGACTCGTGACCTGCAAGGAATGCGAAGCACTCTGTATCCTCTTCAAGAAGCATCTTACCAAGATTACCATGTCCAAGACCAACCTTACGACGGTCTGCAACAGAACCGGGGATGCAGAAAGCCTGAAGGCCGATACCGATTGCTGCAGCAGCATCAGCAGCCTTGCGGCAGTTCTTCTTGATTGCGATAGCTGCACCTACTGTGTAAGCCCACTTAGCGTTTTCAAAGCAGATAGGCTGAATACCCTCGATGAGGCTGTAAACATCAATGCCTGCTGCCATTGTGATATCTTTACATTCTTCAATAGAAGAGATTCCATACTCCTTAAGGCAAGCCAGGATCTGGGGCTCTCTTCTTTCATATGATTCAAATAAAGCCATTATTTTTTCCTCCTTACCTTATCACTGTTTTCTGGGATCGATGAATCTTGCAGCGTCAGCTACACGGCCATACTGACCCTTAGCCTTCTCAATAGCTGTGTTTGCATCATCACCAGCCTTGATGAAGTCCATCATCTTTCCGAAGTTAACATACTTATATCCGATGATCTCGTCGTTCTCATCAAGAGCAAGGTCTGTGATGTAACCATCTGTAAGCTCAAGATAACGAGGTCCCTTATCAAGTGTACCATATGTAGTACCAACCATTGAACGTGATCCCTTACCAAGATCCTCAAGGCCGGCACCAATCTGAAGTCCATCCTCTGAGAATGCTGACTGTGTTCTGCCATACACAATCTGAAGGAACAGCTCTCTCATAGCTGTGTTGATAGCGTCACATACAAGGTCTGTATTGAGCGCTTCAAGAACTGTAAGACCGGGAAGAATTTCAGCTGCCATAGCTGCTGAGTGAGTCATACCGGAACATCCGATAGTCTCTACAAGTGCCTCCTGGATAACACCTTCCTTAACGTTAAGGGAAAGCTTACAGCCACCCTGCTGAGGAGCACACCAGCCAATACCATGTGTATAACCGGAAATGTCCTTAATCTCTTTGGACTGAACCCATTTTGCTTCTTCAGGAATGGGAGCAGCACCATGATGTACCCCTTGTGTTACGGGACACATATTTTTTACCTCTGTTGAGTAAATCATAAGTACCTCCTTATTGTTAGTGTTTACTATAGTATGATAAATTTTTATCTTTTACTACGCACTACTTTGCATTCTACAAAAAAATGCAGATTTTATCAAGGTTATATAATTGCTTAGGTTATAAAATATTGATTAATTTTGAGGGCGACTCTGTATTGCCCTTACTAAAAACTGCAGGTAGTCATCGCCATTCCGGACTTTATTTTACCGGTGAAAGCTTATCATAAATAAGTACACCGTCTTTTATTACCCACAGCTTAACTCCTTTTGCCATGACAGTATAAGTAAAGCTGGACTTTTTTATACCTGCCTTTTTTGCCTTCTTTTTAAGCTTAATTGTAGTCTTAACGACTGAATCTCTAGCCTCGTAGTATTCAGAAGGAGCCATAGCCTTGCTGATCTGATACATTCCGATACTTACATTGCTGTTAAGTGTCACGTTGAAAATGTACTTTCCACCCTTTTTCTTATATCTGACTTTGTAGCTTCCTACTGTTTTGGCAAACTTGTTGCTGCCTCTGCTAAGTGTTTTGCAAAAGCTCTTTACCTTTGCATCTGACTTTGCTGCATTTGCTGTAACGCCTGAATTACCAAATACCATCATAAATGCAAGCATAATTGTTACTAATCTTATTGCTGCTTTCTTCATACTTTTTTCCTCTCCTTCTATAATTCCCCTCATTTTTATGTTAGCCAGAGTCACCCCATAAACACCCCTGCGCACCATATAAAATAGCAGAAAAGAGCTCCTTTGGGAAGTCTTGCATGCAGAACGCTTGTTTGGTATTATTTGACTGTGACTTTTTTCATAAAAAGTCAGAAGATATGTGTTAATTAAATTCCGGTGCAAACGGGTGTAAATGCAAAGGAGCAGTATATGCAGGATATTCTTGAAAATTTAAACAAGGCGCAAAAAGAAGCGGTTACAACAACAGAAGGTTATGTGCGGGTGATCGCGGGTGCCGGAAGCGGTAAGACAAGAGCTTTGTCGCAGCGTTTTGCTTATCTTGTAAACGGACTCGGTATTATGCCCGGGCATATTCTCTGTGTCACCTTTACCAATAAATCCGCAAACGAGATGCGTCAGCGTATCCATAGACTTACCGGCGATAACGACACGGGATATATCAACACTTTTCACGGGTTCTGCGTATCAGTGCTTCAGGAGGATTCGCACGCGGTTTCCTATCCCAAGAATTTCCTTGTTCTGGACAACTCCGACATCGATGACATGCTGAAGATCATCTATGAGGAGAGGGGGCTTTCCCTTCGCGACATGACCTTTAGCAAGGCGAGGGATATGTTTGAGATAAGGAAGATTTTCGAAGAGCCCGAGTATTACCTTGATATGATAACCATGTCCCTTGAGACTCTGAAGGAAAAATACGACAGTTCAACGGATGTAAAGGACATTCTCTTTTACGGCTACCTCTACCAGGAAAAGAAATGCTTCGGACTTGATTACAATGATCTGATCAAATTCTCGCTTTACATCTTTTCACAAAATGAAGACATAAAACTTAAGTGGCAGAAGCGGCTTGAGTACATAATGATAGACGAATTTCAGGATATAGACAGTCTTCAGTATGAGCTGATGGAGGTTTTGTCAGGCTACCACAAAAATCTTTTTATAGTAGGTGACCCTGACCAGACAATTTATACCTGGCGAGGGGCAAACGTTAAATATCTGCTTGATTTTGATAAGAACTTTCCGGATGTAAAAACCATAATGATGAATGATAATTACCGCTCCACTCCGCAGATCCTAAGCGCTGTTAACTCGCTGATCGATAAGAACAGGCAGCGAATAAAAAAGGACCTTATTCCCACTTTGCCATCAGGAGAGAGCGTACTGTGTCACCTTGCTCCAAACACTGCGGATGAAGCAGACTGGATAACCGGTGAGATTCTTGCACTGAAGGGAATGGGAATACCTTACAGGGACATGACTATTCTTTACCGTGCTCATTATGTCACCAGGACCATCGAGGAGGGGCTTTTGAAGGAAAAGATTCCTTATACCATATATTCCGGTGTGCAGTTTTTCGGACGTATGGAGATAAAGGATGCCCTGTGTTATCTAAGAATGATCGTATATCAAGATGATATATCATTTAGAAGAATCGCCAATGTTCCCAAGAGAAACCTCGGAAAAAGACGCATGAGTTTTCTTGAAGGCTACGCTGCAGAAAACAGCTGCAGTTTATTTAAGGCACTCTGCGATAACCTTGATAATGAGATAATGCGCGGAACCCGTGCAAAGAAGTTCATCGACCTTATAGATAAATTCACGGATTCCTATGAAGGACTTCCTGTATCTGAAGTTCTCTCCAAGATATTGAACGAGAGTGGCTACGAGGAGATGTTAAGGACTGAAGGCGCACAGGACAGACTTGATAACCTTGCTGAGCTTAAGCAGTCAGTTTTTGAATACGAGACTACCTGCGGTGAGGAGGTTGGACTTGAGGACTATCTGAAGCATGTTGCACTTTTCACTAATGCAGATTCTGATGCAGGAAGTGAGGACAAGGTTCGCCTCATGACAGTACACGCCGCCAAGGGTCTTGAATTCCCCTATGTCTTTTTGTGCGGAATGAATGAAGGCATTTTCCCTTCACGCAAAATTCATACACTTGAGGGCATGGAGGAAGAAAGAAGACTTGCTTTTGTTGCAATGACCAGAGCTAAAAAACGGCTTTTTATAACTGAAGCAGGCGGCATGAATTTCGAGGGTATTCCCAGATATCCTTCCAGGTTTATTCTGGATATTGATCCGGAGCTTATTGAATTCACACAAAAGCCTGACAATGCCATGATGACAGCTGTAAGGAAATATATAGATAATGATTCAAGACATTTAAAAGGAGCAGAAAAAGTAAATCTCATAGAGCCGGGAAAACGCGTCAAACACGCTATCCTTGGTGACGGTACTATCCTTGAAATAAACGGAACTGAGGGCTGCTATCTTGTTCAATTTGATGAAATGGATACCCCTAGACAGATTTCCTTCAAGGTGAAACTGACTGAAATCACATGATATATAAAAACTTCCCTCACCGGTGCTTATAAAAGGTTTTGTAAGTTTTAGTGATATATCTATTCAGAATATTAAAAAAAATAATACGGCTGCACATTTATAACATATGCCTATAATAATATAGCCACTTTATATAATCTTCATTCAATTTTCACATACACTATTGAATGTTAGATTTCTACAGAAAATCACTACTTGTATTGGTGGGAGGCATATGGCATGAATGAGACCAATGTCCAGATTGCAAACAAATTAAAAGAGCTTCGTAAGGCGCACGGCTATACTCAGGAATACATCGCTGCCAATATCGATGTAACACAGCCGACCTATCAGCAATACGAAAGCGGTAAACGCAGACCAGGCACAACCTCTCTCTACAAGCTTGCAAATTTCTACGGTCTTACCACTGATGAACTTCTAAAACTGTGCATTCCACTTGATGATGATATCTATTATGAAGCACCTGTACAAACCGACAGATCTCTCGAAGAAGCTGAATTTTCATCCTATGGCTCATCCAAACGCTTAGAATCATTTTCTCCGGAAGAAATCCGACTTCTCTTCTATTTTTCCAAAATGAATAAGGCATCCAAAGAAGATTTGATTCAATACGCCAAATTCAGAGCATCACAGGATAAGCAAAGCTAAAACAGCGCCGGATGATAAAAAACTGAAAGCAAATCCCCACTATCGCGCGATTTTACAAACCGTATTGACAGTGGGGAGTATTCTTTTACAGACCGTATTGGCAACGGGGATTATTTTTTACTTAGTTTTCAGGAAGTTTTTTAACTTTCTTGCCATAAACTCTTTTAAAGAAAAAGCCTGACAGAATAAGTGATGCAACCTCCGCAATTGGAAATGCCCACCATACCATATTTACATCTCCTGTCTGAGCAAGGAGCCATGCTGCCGGGATAAGTACCACAAGCTGACGCCCTATTGATACAACCAGTGAGTAAATACTCTCTGAAAATGCCTGGAACACAGAGCCCATGGCTATGCATATACCTGCTATAGGAAAGCTCAGACTTATGATTCTGAGAGCAGGTTTTCCGATATTTATCATTTCAAGAGAGGCGTTAAAAAGTCCCAGAAGTCTATCAGGGAAAAGCTGAAAGCTAATGGTTCCTATTATCATTATTGTTGCAGCAAGTGTCATTGAAAACTTAAGTGCCTCTTCAATTCTCTTTTTCTTCTTAGCCCCGAAGTTATAGGCAAGCACCGGAATAAGTCCGTTGTTCAATCCAAATACAGGCATGAAGAAAAAGCTCTGAAGCTTAAAGTACACACCAAATACAGCTGTTGCAGTTGTTGAAAATGTGATAAGTATAAGGTTCATGGCATAAGTCATCAGTGAGCCAATGGACATCATCAGGATTGACGGAATACCGACAAAGTAAATCTCCTTCACAACGTCTGCTCTGGGTTTAACTATAAGCGAAGGCGACAGATGTATATCGGGATTCAGGTTCATGTTACAGTAAAATCCTATGCATGAACCAATGACCTGTCCTATAACTGTCGCAAGAGCCGCGCCCGAAACACCCATTTTAGGAAGCCCGAACATTCCAAAAATAAGTATGGGATCCATTACTATATTTATGATGGCTCCTGCCATCTGAGAATACATGCTGTAAAGTGTCCTCCCCGTGGACTGAAGCATTCTCTCAAAGGTCATTTGGCAAAACAGTCCAATCGAACAGCAGCATATTATACTAAGGTAAGATATTCCGTACTCAATTATCTGCTCATCATTTGTCTGGGTCATCAAGAATGGCTTTGCCACGAAGATGCCTATTAAAAGGAATAATGCATAATTTAAAAAGGTAAGCATCAAAGTAGTATTAGCAGCTCTGTCTGCCCTGTCAAAATTTTTCTCACCAAGTGATCTTGAAAGCAGCGCATTCATTCCGACCCCGGTACCGGAGCCGAGAGCTATCATAAGATTCTGAAGAGGAAAAGCCAGGGTAACGGCGGTAAGTGCGCCCTCATTTATCTGCGCAACAAATATACTATCCACCACATTGTAAAGTGCCTGCACCAGCATAGATGCCATCATCGGAAGTGACATAGACACTATAAGCGGCTTAATTTTCATTGTTCCCATTTTGTTTTCAGTATATCCTGACATAAAAAACCTCACTAACTTAATTCTTTTTTTGCGTATCTTTAACCGAAAAAAGAATGTCAAAAGACATTCTTTTTTACAAAAATCATTATAAAAACACACTCAGTTATACTACTATAAGCCACCCATATGTACAACTGTTTTTCAGATTAATTCCTGGTAGTATTGGTTGTGCCTGTAGTATTGGTGGCATCATCTGAATTTAAGTTGTTCGGATCATAAGTAGTCTTTATGCCCGCAGCTTTATTAAAAATAGTGGCAAGAGTCCTTCCATCATTTACATGAAGTTCATGGCGATACCATCCACCTGAAACCTTCACAAACAAAAAGCCGTCACATCTTACGCTGGTCCTTCTGGTGCGTCTTACTGCTTTATCAAGAAAATTGGCAAGACTGCTGCCATTATAAATATATGCCGCCGGAATATACCATCCGTTATACTTCCTTGTAAATGTATACTTACCGTAAGTTACCGTAGTATTGCCATCCTCATCCTGTCCGACCGTTATGTTCATCTGGTCTTCTTTGATAGCTGTATTGCTCCTGGCCGCTCTTGTCGGTATCGAAACCAGTGAAATAACAAGTGCAAACATTATCAGCATGGCGCTCAGTTTTCTTAATTCTCTCCTCATAACACTTACCCCACATTATAAAAAAACGATAGAACTACCCTCGTACAATTATCCCTTCCTTATTTTCCCCTATAAGCTTCAAAAGCTTTTCTCTGGCTTCCTCTCTGCTGTCTGCCTCGACTTCGATTCCAAAGGCAAACATCTTTACATTCTCCATGCGTTCATTGTGTTCCTGGAATTTTTCCTGCATCGCTGCAAGTGAATAGTGTCGTCTGAGCTCGACAATATCATTTGCCACAAAATCTGTCAGCTCAGATTTCTCTTCTTCCGAAATGGAATACTTATCAATGATTGTCATGGTAACTGCCACATTCAGATAGTCAGTAGCTATATAATCCTCAAGGCTCTTCCAATGAATCCCCTCTTCATCAGGCAGCTGTGACAATCTGCTGTCTATGTAGTCATCAAATGATATACCTTGTTTTTCAAGCCAGTCCATAGCGTACATCTTCCATACGCTCTCACGTTTGTTGAATACCTCCTGATCATTCAGAATCTGCATCTTTCTAAAGAGTTCCTCTACCACAGGAACAATGTCCTCTGTTTTAACCCTTTTTATGTTGAATGCACGTCCTGAAAATTGTGAGCCATCCTTTACATTCTCAAGGGAAAGTGCAAAGGAATTCTCATCTATCAGTGACATATTTACAGCCAGATTGCCTAATCGGGCAACACAAATACTGCGGTCTTTAAGTATCGTGTCCCGCTGATTGCAAAATGCATGGATCATGAATTCAGGCTTAATATAGGTAAACATGTTTTACATCTGCATCACCTTTCAATTACAGTCACTCATAGTAATTATAGAATAATTCAAGTTCCAAAAATCAATTTTTATAAAAAATTAACTATAATATCAGATTATGTTTAGATATCAGTTCCTATAAAGAGGAAGCTTTTTGAAATCCTCAAAGCTGACCGGTCTGGAGTAATAATATCCCTGATAGAGGTCCACCGGATATTTGAAAAGTCTGTGCTCGGTATCCGCGCTCTCAACGCCTGTTGCACAGATATTCATATTCATGTTGGCGGCAAAGCCTGTTATAGCTTCAGTCATATATCTGCTGAGGGGATTTTTCCCTATATTTTCAGTGATCTCAGGTCCAAGCTTTATGATATTTATCGGGAGTCTGGTTGCAAGGTCAAGTGTAGTAAAATCAGTCACATCAAGCGCTATCCTTATTCCGCAGGACTTCAGGAAAATAACCTGACTCTTTAAGTAATCGAAATTAATTTCTCTTGAAATGTTTGAAAGCTCGATACACATAGCTGTTCCGGGAAATCTGTTTATTCTCAAAAGTTCAAGCATGGTTGTTCTGAATTCACTGCGCTCAAGCTGAACATAAGCGAGGTTAATGCTTAGGTAAAAATTGGGATGATCCTTTAATATCTCAAGTCCATCCTTCATGGCTTTATCAAGTATCCAGTTTCCAAGTCTGTAGAATGTGCTGTCCTGTTCAAGCCAAGGTACAAATTCACTGGGAGAAACATCCCCATAGGGCTCCATTTTCCAACGAAGGAGCACCTCTGCGCCACATAGCTTCCCATCATTTTTGGAGATTATGGGCTGATAGTTGAGATAAAAGCCCCTGTAATGATTTATAACGCTCTCTCTTACAGCCCCAACAAGCTCAATTGTACTCTTGTTGAATTCAAGTTCATTATTGTGGAATATTATAAGATTTCCGTGCTTTTCGGATTTGGAATGAGCAAGAGCATATTTTGCACTTGTATAAACAGCATGAACGTCTATTCCAACCTCATCCACCACGATAACACCGCCGCCAAGCTCAGCAGATACGCGGTTCTGACCAATCTGCATATTCTGTCTGACAAATTTCCTCATCTGCTGGTAAAGAGTCTTCACCTCTTCCAGATCCATCTTCACGGTGCAAAGGCCCAGGATTGTTCCGTCTCCTCTGTAAACATGTCCCTTTTCTCCAGCCTCGTTCTGTAGCCACTCTGCCATGAGTTTAAGCATTCTGTTTCCGAACATGTAGCCGTAAAGCCTGTTTATATCACCAAAATCAATCACATTCACCAATAGAAGTATGTACTTCTCACGCTCATTCTCAAGCTTATGCATATAGTTGTACATCTCATAGTGATTGGCAAGGCCTGTTATGGGGTCGGTGTTGTCCACAATACCTTTATTTATTAGTGAACACGCATAAAAAGCGGCTTTTCCTGAGTAATCTTTAATTACAACGCCCCTGCAGGAGCAGGCAACATATTCACCATTCTTATTCCTTGCACGGTACTCAAAGGTGGGATTAACGCGTTTGCCGTCATAAGCAGTCTTTAGGTGTTCCCTGTAAGATGCCCTGTCCTCCGGATGAACATGAACTTCCCAAACCTGTTCTGCCTTGTAAACATATTCCCCCGGAAGTCCAAAATAAGTAACCGCATTCTCTGACCATCTGGCTATATCATTTTCTATATCATATACGTAAACATATCTGCTCTTTGAAGTTACAGCAAATGTGTCGTAGATTTTCCCTATGTTTTCGTATGCCCCCTGGTTCTTTATCATACCTGCTCCTTTAGTTCTGTTGTCATGCCCTGATCATTAATAAAGACAGGACCATAATTACAGCTTTTTGCTACTAAAAAATCCTCAAACTATGTTACAATTATCTTCGAGACGTAAACCGTATCATCCGTTGTGGAGAATGCGATTATATCTCCAACAACATTGTATCACAACGCAAATAAAGTGCGTATGGTTTGAAAAGAGTTGCAATCCGGTACTTCATCACAAAATATATCATTTTTATGAAGCCCGGGTTAAAGCAGAAAAATGGGGTAAATAAAAATGGCTAAAGTATCTAATCCTACAATGAATGAAGCTTCTTTGAAGGCAAAGGGTAACCTTCAATACAAAGAGTGTGCAAGACTCCTCTTTTTCGGTATTCCGTGGCCTTTTAAGCACTATGAGATTTACGAAAATGAGCTGACGATCACCTCCGGTTTCCTTAGCATCAAGGAGGATGACTGTTTTATGTATAAAATTACCGATGTTGAACTTTCAAGGTCTCTCTTGCAGCGTATGGCGGGTTTATCCACCATCACACTCTTCACCTCTGATGTGACAGACAAGACAATAATCATGAAAAATATCAAGCATGGCCGCGAGATCAAGGACTTCATAAATCAGGAATCTGAGCGTGCCCGCCTTCGTCGCCGTACTGTCAACATGCAAAACATCGGTTTCAATGATGATGCCGAATTTGATGATCTGAATTAATTTAAATAATGGATATCGCCTCTCTCGTTGTTCGGGACAGTCGATATCCATTATTTTTAACTAAGGTATGTCTGATATATCTCTACCTGGTCGTAAATACAGCGCCAGGAGCTCCATGCATTTGCGGATACACAGATATAGTGCCCACCGCTGTTTGAAACAGAATAGCTTGCAGCACAGCATCCGGACTGATTTACAAATCCAGTCTTTGCGCACATAACTGTTCCGTTAGTCTCCTTGTCCTCTATTCTTCTCAAAAACCAGTTAGATATTGTCATTCCCTCAGGATGTTGCTCTGTTGGACATGTAGTATATTTATGAGCTGAGAGAATTTCTCTTGCAAGGTCATTTTCTACAGCAGCCTTCAGAATCATCGCCATATCAGTCAGAGTGCAGTAATGATTTTCATCATAGATGCCAACACAGTTAGTAAAATGTGCTGTCTCTGAAAGCCCCAGCTCTTCAAGCTTCTGGTTCATCATATCAACAAAGGCTTCGTGTGAACCTGCAACATAGGTTGCAAGGGCTATTGCAGCATCTGCTCCTGAAGGGAGAATGGTTCCGTACATTAAATCTCTCACCGTCACAGTCTCATCAACTTCAAATCCCACTATGCTACACTCATTTGAAAATGAATAGTCAGTGATATCTCTGGTTATGGTGAAGGTATCATCAAGATTTTCCACATGCTCCGCAGCCACAAGAATTGTGAGTATCTTTGTCATTGATGCAGGTGATATTCTGATATCTGCAGCCTTTTTAGCTATAACCTCAGCCTTGTCCACATCAATAAGGATGGCATTTTCACTTATTACGTCCTCACTGACGATTTCCGCAGTAGAACCTGTGCTTTGCACTGTATATCCGGTCGCAAAGCTCTGAACCTCCGGTGATCTTTCATCCACCTCAACAACAGGCTCCGGCTCCGGTTCAGGCTCTTCAACAGTCTGCGGTTCTTCAACTACCTCCTGAGGAATTTCCTCTTCTACAGTTGTTTCCTCCACAACATCACTGCTTTTGTCTCCCTTTTTATGCAAAATCAAAACAACTGTCACAATAATTGTTATGAGCAGCAGCGCTATACCTATACCGGCTATAGCCGCTGCTTTTATTCTTCTCCTTCTCGGCTTACGCCTTATATAATAACTACTGTCTAAATTTCTGTAACGCTTATTTCCCAATACCTCTTACCTTGTAGAAAGGAAAATCTCCTCTCTCTCCGCATCCGCATCATCCGGATACGCCTTCCTATAGTTTTCCATTAAAGTTTTTGCCTGAGCAAAATTGCCTGCATGCTCATAAGCAGTTATCTCATTCATAAGAAGAGCCCTGCTGTAATCGCTGTTTCCAAGGGCAAGTCCTGCCTCAAAGGAAGCCACAGCTCCCTCATAATCCCCCATATTTATCTGGCACATTCCAAGCTGGTTATAGATATCCGGATGATTTGAATCTTCAGCTAAAAATGTCTTATAAACACTGATGGCATAATTATAGTCACCCTGTTTTTCTCCCGTTTGCCCTAAAAGAAGTACAACAGGTGCCTTTTCAGTATCTCTCTCATTTCTCGCAAGCTCGAGATAACTCTGAGCATCAGCATTATTGCCAAGATAATATGATATCTGTCCCTTTTCATAATTTGTCATGTTAGGGTCAGTATTGTTTAGACATGCCTCCAGTATTTCTTTTCCCTCATCCTCGAAGCCGCCTGCAGATAATGCCTTATATATCATTATCCTAAGGTCATAGTTTCTGGGCGAGAGCGCCATAGCTCTGTTGAAGTCAGCTGTTGCGCCTTCATGATCGTTATTGTAGAGCTTTGTAAGGCCGCGCATGTAGTAAGCATCCTTGTCTCTTTTTCTGAGAGCAAGAATAGCATCGTATACTTTTTCAGCTTCATCATATTTTTCAAGCTTCATATAAGTATCAGCCAGATAGTAGTTGGTGTCAAAATCCATGTCCCCCGGAATTCCACTTGTAGCAGCCAGCGACTTAAGAAAATTGGATACAGCCTCGTCATACTCACCAAGACTTCTGTTCAATATTCCCTTTGCCCTGTAAAGAAGTCTGCCATTTTCTCCTGCTGCTTCAGCAGCATCAAATGACTGCGCAGCTTCCTCGTATTCATGGCTTTCAATATGTGCCAGCCCGAGATCTACATTACGGTGTCCGGACATAGTGCCACAACCACTACCTATCAGCAAAGTCCCCAACATAACCATCATAGCGGCTGAATTTTTTCTAAATACCGCCATTATTTCAATCCTCTTTTATTTAAGGTAAGCAATAATCTCCACTTCACAAAGAACATCCTTGGGAAGCTTTTTAACTGCTACGCAGCTTCTAGCAGGCTTACTTGTAAAGTATTTTTCATAAACACCGTTAAATTCTGCAAAATCTGACATTTCAGCAAGGAAGCAGGTTGTCTTAACCACATGTTCAAAATCGGTTTCTGCTGCCTTTAATATCTCACCTATATTGCGGCAAACAAGATCTGCCTGTTCCTTAATGTCTTTTCCCTCAATATCACCTGTAGCAGGGTTTATCGGAATCTGTCCTGATGCATAAAGAAAATCCCCCGCCTTGATCGCCTGTGAATAGGGTCCTATTGCTGCCGGCGCCTTGTCTGTAGATACATAGTTCATTTTTTCATTCCTCCTTAATATGTAATTAATAATCTATCACTGTTTATCAGAATCGAATGCGGCCGTAACATAGAAACCGCGCTCGTTCTCTTCCACCTTAAGTACCACACCCTTGCGCTCGCTCATTCTCTCTCTGAAAGGAAAATTAGCGGACATGGCAAGAGAAGGGTCTATCGTATAATACACGTTACTCGGAAGCTCACCCTCCGTTACTGTGATTTCGTCGCCCTCCTTCAAGAGTCCCGGGCGCTCCATTTTAAAAACCATTTCCCTGACCATATTCTGTCTCCAATTAATCTATCTCCAATTAGTCTGTCTTTAATTAGTCCGTCTTCAATTAATCTGTCTACAATGATTGTAGTTTTTATTGAGGATTCTCAGCATTTTGGCTCTCTATTTCCTGCATGAGGAGCTGCTGTGTCTGCTCAAGATCTTTTTCCTTAACAAAGGCATGATTCTTTAAATAATCATACCATAAGGAGTAAGACTTCGCCTTCAAATGAATGCTATCAAATGATAAATCCTTACCCAGGGCCCCATTCTCATCATCTGTAGCCTCATTCATGTCTATATAGAAAACATGCTCACCGTCAGCCAGGGTCTTAAGCATTTCATTTCTATCATTTATCGTAGAGTTTTTGAAAACCCTGTCATTGCTGCTCTTTGCATGAGTAACATGCATGATTCCCTGAA